>JANOPR010000050.1:0-5752 GCA_031421955.1 Burkholderiales bacterium | reverse complement strand
CCCACCGCGCGATGAGCGCCAGCGGCCCGAGCGCCCGGCCAGCGCGCGCGCGTCGGCGCCCAGCGATCGACCGCCGCGACATCGCGAGCACCCTGCGCACGCTCAGCGCCCTGAGCCAGTGCGCGCGACGCCGCCGCCCGCCGCCCTGCCCGCCGCCGTGCCCAGAGACCCGGCGCAGCGCGAGCGCGCGATGCTGCTGCGCAGCTTCGAATCAAGCCCCTTGAGCAAGGCCAACTTCTGCGCCCTCAAGGGCATCACCGAGACCGCGTTGGACGCCGCATTGCAGCAAGCACAGGCGGAGCGTCGCGGCCCCGGCCGGTAGGCTGAATCGGACGCGCGCGGGGCCAGGGCGGCAGCACCGTGGGCAAGCGGCTGACGCCCACGCCGCGCAACGTCGACACCGTCGGCGACTTCGACGCCATGCTGGCGGCCGAGCTGCAACGCTGCGTGGCTTCGCCGTGGCGAGGCCGCGGTGTCACGCCGCCACGTAGGTGTACGCGGTGGGCAGCGGCTTGGTCTCGATGAAGCAGGCCGTCTCGGCCTCGAACGCGCCGTCGTCCCGCAGCGCGTCGATCAGCCGGTCCAGCTTGTCCGGGCCGATGCCCAGGTCGACGACCTCGCGCGCCGGGGAAGCGGCGAACTCGGCGCCGCTCGGGGAGAAGAGCTTGGTCTTGGTGATCGTCGCGCCGCCCGCGCCGGCGCCCATTGCCGTGGCCACCAGGCGCTCGGCGCTGCCCTCGTTGCAGTTCAGCGTGACATTCACCAGATGGGTCAGCCAGCGCCGCTGGCGTCGCGGCGCGTGGTCGGCGGCGCCGGAGCGTTGCCGCCACCCGGTGCCCGCCTTCAACTCGTCGATCGCGGCGATGAGCTGGTCCATCGTCGCGCTGTGGCGCTGCCGGCCGCGGAAGGACTTCGGATTGGCCACGCCGAAACTCACCGGGTAGGCGCCGACGAAGCCGCGCCCCGGCAGATCGAGTCGACCCGCATCGATGAACGTGTCCAGGGTCGCCGGGCCATCGTGCGGGTCGACGAGCAGGGAGATGATCTCCTTCTCGGCGGGGATGGCGATGCGCAGCAACCCGAGCCGGTCGCGCACGCCGGTGCCGACCCCGAAGTTGATCGACGGCACGTTGGACCCCGCCTCGATTGCGCGGCGCGCCACGCCGTTGCCGTAGTCCCGCTGGACGACGCAGTTGATCAGCGTCAGCGGCGAGAGTCGTTCACCCGGCTGCAGCGTGGCGTCGGGCTCGGCAAGGCGCGCGGCGCAGAAGTCGATGCCCGGCGGGTTGAGGATCTCGACCTCCTCTGCGTAGATCGAGCCGCGTCCCGCCGTGAACAAGCCCAGCGCCCTGGCCCACGCCAGCAACGTGCCGCGGGCCTGCGCCCTGGGCAGGTACACCTCGAAGACCTCGACGGGATCCTCGTCCAGGCGCGTCGTCGGCGGCAGGAACGGCAGCGCGCTGCGCTCGCTCAGCGCCAGGACGCGCCGCGGATGGAACTGCGCGAGTTCGAAGCGCAGGGCACCGAGCACGGACAGCGCCTGGGCCGACAGGCTCTTGTCGATCTCGCAGGTGATCCTGGCGGCCGGCGTCATCGGGGGCATGGCTGCGGGGCTCCTGGTGCGTGGCTCGGGTTGGAAAGTTGGGGGCGGCTCGGCGGGCGACGCATGGCGTTGCAGTCGTCAGCCGAGCGCCGCGTCTTGCGCCAGTGCCGCCTGCCGCCGCCGCGTCACCCACAGGCTGACGCCCAGCACGGTAAGGATTGGGTACACCGAGGCCATGGCCAGGACGCCGAAGCCCTCGACGACACCCACCTGGCCGCCAATGCCCAGGCCCATGGCCAGCACCAGCGGCACCGTGATCGGCCCGGTCGTCACGGCAGCGCTGTCCCAGCTGATGTTGACGAACTCCTCGCTCGACACATGGGTCAGGTACAGCAGCAGCACATACGGCGGCGCCAGCAGCCAGATGAGTGGAATGCCCCAGACGATCTTGGCGACGCCGAACAGCATTCCAAGGCCGACGCCCAGGGCCACGGTCTGCATCAGCAGCGACTTCCTGAAGGTGCCGACCGTGAGCTCCTCGACGCTACGGCCCAGGGCGTTGAGCGCCGGCTCGGCCAGCGTGGCGCCGTAGCCCATGACGAAGGCGAACAGCAGCACGACGATGATCCCGGCCAGTTGCCCCGGGCGACCGAACAGCGGGCCCTTCTGCGGCGTGAAGGTGTAGGTGCGCGTGGTGGCGTCGAAGTTCGCCGCGTCGAACGGCAACGCAAGGTAGTCGGCACCCTGCTTCAAATGGAAGAACTTCGACTCGGTGCCGTCTTCGGCGATCGAAGTCCGCGCCAGTTCCGGATTGAAGTTGCGGATGACCTGGCGCTGGTCGGTGAGCTCGATCGACTTGAACGCCACCGGCAGCTTCTCGCCGACCTGGCCGCCAAGCCGCGACAGCCCGAGCTCGATGCCCATGCTGAAGATGGCCAGGCCAATCACGGCGAAGCCCACGCCGAGCAACACCTCGCTCAGGCGGGCGACGCGCTCGCGCAGGAGGAACCACAGCACGAGGAAGAACAGGATCGTCAGCGGCACAATGGCCTGCAGCGCGGCCGCCACATTCCTGGCCGTGACCTCGACGAAGTTCATCGGCTCGCCGCCGGCGCCAGCCACGGCCGCTCTCAGGGCCTCACTCGCGGCCAGGCGGCGCAGGAAAGCAGCCTTTGCCTCGCCGTCACTGCCGAAGTAAGTGCGCTGCCCCGCGGGGCCGGCGTGTTGCAGCGCGTAGTCGGCCAGGTCGGCTTCGGACTCGAACAACACGATGGCCTTGTCCCGGTTCTGCGGCGCCAGGAAGTCGACGTCGCTCATCGGCTTGGGCACGCTGGCCAGGAACAGCAGCCCCAAGCCGAGCACGAAGACGATTGGAAACGCCGAGGCCAGCGTCACGACGCCGAAGCCGCCGCCGACCGAATCGCCATCGCGGGCCACCACCCGGCAGACACCGATGCCCAGCGCGAGCACCAACGGCACCGTCACCGGGCCGGCGGTCACGCCGCCGCAGTCCCACGCCAGCCCGGTCAGGAAGATCATGTTGGGCTCGAAGGCAGCCCAGACCGACATGCCGAGCAGCAGCGGGATCAGGATGTAGATGAAGGGCTTGAGCGACCAGCCGAACAGGAACCTCAGCATGCCGAAGACCACCGCGATGCCCACGCCCAGGCTGATGGCATAGACGAGGTAGTCGGAGTGGCGGTTGAGCAGCAGGAACAGCAGCGGCGCGTCCCAGGCCTTGACCGTCGAGCCGGCCGCCTTGAGCACGCCCACCGCGGGCTCGGCAAACGTGGCACCCACGCCCAGGATGAAGGCAAACAGGAGGATCGTCGGCAGGCGCGACTTCTGCGGCAGCCGGATGCCGATCAGCTCGCCGAGCGGCATCAGCCCCAGCAACAGCCCTTCCATGAAGAAAGTCAGACCGACGACGACGAGCACGACGCCGCCCGCGATCACGGCCGCGCCGAAGATCGGGATCTCGAGCAGTAGCGTCTGGAAGGCGATCAGGTACAGCACGATCAGCCACACGGCCTTGACCTGCTCGGTCAGCCGCCTGCGCACATAAGGCCCGAGGATGCCGAGCACCTGTCGCAGCGAAAGCTTCACCTTTGCCCGCGCGTGGCTGGCCGCAGTTCCCACTTCAGTCCCCCTCTGTGTCTGCCGCAGACGCTGCGCCGCCTTCGCGATGCACGGGCGAGCGCGGGCGATTCTCGCAGAGCGCCGGGCCGCGACGTCGCGGCCCGGCGGCCC
This sequence comes from Burkholderiales bacterium, assembly GCA_031421955.1. Taxonomy (GTDB): domain Bacteria; phylum Pseudomonadota; class Gammaproteobacteria; order Burkholderiales; family Burkholderiaceae_C; genus CADEEN01. The sequence goes on along the minus strand of JANOPR010000050.1, from coordinate 1,959 downwards.
GCATGAGGCGCCTATAGTCATTGCCAGCCTGGCTGGAGTCCGATGCATGCTCGATCAGGAGACCGTCAACCGAATCCGCGCCTTGCCCTGCTGGTCCGGCGAGGTCCAGATGTCGCCGCTTGGCGGGGGCATGACCAACCGCAATGTCCTCGTGACCGACCCGCGCGATCAGCGTTTCGTGGTGCGCATCGGCCGTGACATCCCCGAGCACGGCGTGCTTCGCTTCAACGAGCTGGCCGCGGCGCGCGCCGCGCATGCCGCGGGCGTAGCGCCGGAAGTGGTCTTTGCCGGCGAAGGCTTGCTGGTCAGCCGCTTCATCGACGGCCGCACGCTGGCGCCCGAGGACGTGCGCGACCCGCGCCATCTCGAGCCGATCGCTGACCTGATACGCCGCTGCCACCACAGCATCCCGGCTCACTTGCAGCAGGGCCCCGCGATCCTCTTCTGGGTCTTCCACGTCATTCGCCACTATCTGCGGCTGCTGCGCGAGCGCGCGTCCAACCCCTTCGACGTCGAACTCGACGCCCTCGCCGCCAAGAACGAGCACCTGCAACAGGCGCTGGGCCCGGTCACGATCGTGTTCGGCCACAACGACCTGCTCGCCGCCAATCTGATCGACGACGGCTCGCGGTTGTGGCTCATTGACTGGGACTACGCCGGGTTCAACACGCCGCTGTTCGATCTGGCCAACCTGGCGTCGAACAACGGGCTGACGCCCGATCTCGAGGACGTCTTGCTCCAGTGCTACTTCGGCGGCCCTGTCGACGCCCACACCCGCCGCGGCTTCGCCGCGCTGAAGTGCGCGTCGCTGCTGCGCGAGTCGTTATGGGGCGCGGTCTCGCGCTTCACTTCTTCGATCAGCTTCGACTACACCGGTTACGCGCGCGAGCACCTGGCGCGCTTCGATCGGCTGTGGCGAACCTTCGAAGCTGGCAACGACTGACTCGCCCGCGCAAGGGCGGGCGCTGACGCGCAACGAGAGTCGCTCGATCGCGTCGCCAAGTCGACCAGCCGGTCGCGGCGTCGTGGCCGAGTTGCGCGACAAGCAGGCGGACCGATCTCGTCCAGATCATCGACACGCATGAGGCGCAAGCCATGGCCGGCGAAGCCCAGGACATCCGGACCATCCTCGCCCAGGTGCCGCCTAGCCTGTGGCCTGTCGAGCTACCCGCGATGCTGGCGTTGCCGGCTGGCGGCACGTTGGTCGACCGGCCGTCGCCGGTCTACAGGCTGCGGCCCGTGACGCCATCGCCGCCGGTCGGGCTGGGCACGTCGTCAACGCGTTGGGTGGCGTCGCCGAAATCATCGCGACAACCGAACTGCTAGAGCGCATCGCCTCGCTGGAGGCTCGCAACGAGAGGGCCCTGAGTCAACCGCATGACCGATTGAATTCAACGTCGCCTGGAGGTGTTGGAGCGCAGCGCAGCCTGCGCTATGCCGTGGCCAATACCGAGGGCGGTGCCCGATACCACGCCCGCCCTTGCGCTGGAAAGATTGCGCTCCCTTGGAATCCGGGCCAACTGCGCAAGCGACCCGGACTTCGTGCCCACGCTGCGGAGCTTGACGATGGCCGGAACACCGACGGCTATGCAGTTGGACGGAACATCTCGCACAACGACCGCATTGGCGCCGATGAATACGTAGTCGCCGAGCGTGATGCGACCGAGTAACTTGGCACCGGTGCCGATGTCGACGTTGTTGCCAATCACCGGAGCACAGGGGTCATGCACCCGGCTGAGGCCGACGGTCACGCAACTGCGGATACGGCTGTTGTCGCCGAAGCGCGCGAACCCGCTGATAACGATGCCGCCGTGGTGATCGATGACGAAGCGGGCCTGACGCCATAACGCCAGCGACCGAAGCGGTAAACGATCAGCGGCCAGATGCCAAATGCCCCCCCAGTCTCCACCGTGCGCGCGCAGATCGGCCCTGACATTCGCGAAGAGCCACGCCTGGTTG
>JANOPR010000049.1:0-22452 GCA_031421955.1 Burkholderiales bacterium | reverse complement strand
ACCCGGAAGTCAATGGCGCGGTTGCCGAACTTGAGCTTCATGCGGCCGTCTTGCGGCACACGTTTCTCGGCAATATCCAGGCGACTGATGACCTTGATTCGCGAAGCGAGCTTGTCCTTGATCGCAATCGGCGGCTGCGTGATCTCGCGCAACTCGCCGTCAACGCGAAAGCGCACGCGGTAGTGGTACTCGTAGGGTTCGAAGTGCAAGTCCGAAGCGCGGGCGTTGATGGCATCAATCAACATCTTCTGCAGGAAGCGAACAACCGGCGCGTCCTCGACGTCGGACTGGGCGTCGGCGGTTTCCTGCTCGGTCGTGACGTCGTCGGTGACATCAAAGTCGAAGTCGCCGACGGACAGCTGCTCGATAGCGTCGCTAGTGCTGACGCCGCTCGCCGACACCAGTTTGGCCAGTTTGTCGTACTCGACAACAACCCACTCAGGGGAAAGCTGGGTCGCGAACTTGATGCGCTCGACCGCTTCTTGGTCGGTCGGGTCGGCGCCGCCGATGAACAGCCGGTTGCCGCGCTTGCCGAGCACGACGACTTGGTACTGATTGACCAGCTTGCTGTCAATTACGTTGCGCGGCAAGCGTTCGGAGTCGACGGCCGCCAAGTCAAGCACGGGCAGCGCCAAGGCGTTAGCCAGCGTGTGGGCCAAGTCGGCCGCAGAGACGGATCCAGCCGCGATCAGCGCCGCGACAAAGCTGATCTTGCGCTCCGCCGCGGACTTGACCAATGCCTCGGCCGGTTTGGCAGCAAGCTTGCCGGCGTGAACCAGCACCCGGGCAACGCCGGACAGCGAGGAATGGGGGGCTTCAGCCAGCGTATCCACGTTGGAAGGCGTCAATTCACAATGCAAGAATGGGCAAAGGGATCATCGCTGATCACCATGGCACTGTAAATCGGCCTGCTTCCACATGTCGGCAACAGTTCACGCCAGTTGCACTCCAGCATCCCGCGGCAGCAGCTGCACACGAATATGGTCGGGGTGAGAGGATTCGAACCTCCGGCCTCTACGTCCCGAACGTAGCGCTCTACCAGGCTAAGCTACACCCCGATGGACGGCGGGACAAGGGAGCCGCGCCGCAATTCTCATGATTGACGACGCTCATGACGAGCGATCGACCGATCGAGCGCATAATTCTAGCAGAGCATCCCGCTGGTTCGATTGCGGCAAAAACCGCAGGCAGGCTCTCGCTGCGGCCGCCTCTTCGCGGGCGACCTGCCTAGCAGCTTCCAAGGCGCCGGTTTGGCGTACAACCGCAACTATGTCTGCGAGGCGGGCTACCTCACCGTGCTCGATCGCGTGCCGCAGGAGTTCGCGCTCGGCTGGCTCGCAGCGGGTCATCGCGAGCAACAGTGGCAGGGTTGGTTTGCCTTCACGCAAGTCGTCGCCGACGTTCTTGCCCAGTTCCTGGGTATCGCCGTCGTAGTCGAGCAGGTCATCAATCAACTGGAACGCTGTCCCAAGTGAGCGGCCATAGTCTGCGCAGGCCTCCTCGGTCACGCGGTCCACCCCGGCCAGGATCGCACCCAGCCGGGCGCTCGCTTCGAACAGCTTGGCGGTCTTGAAACGGATCACGCGCAGGTATTCATCCACGGCAAGATCAGCATCGTGCATGTTCATGAGCTGAAGGACTTCACCCTCGGCGATCACGTTGGTGGCGTTCGCCAATACGTCAAGTACTCGCATGTCATTGACCGCAACCATCATCTGGAAAGCGCGCGAATACAGAAAATCACCGACCAACACGCTGGCGGCATTGCCAAAGACAGAGTTGGCTGTGTCGCGTCCGCGCCGCAACGATGACTCGTCGACGACGTCGTCGTGCAAGAGCGTGGCCGTGTGAATGAACTCCACTGTAGCGGCTAGCGAATACTTCTCGGGCCCATTGAAGCCAAGCGCGCCAGCGAACAACAGCACCAGCCGCGGGCGGATTCGCTTGCCGCCGGCGCTCACAATGTAGTGTGCGATCTGGTTGATGAGCGCAACGTCGGACTGCAGACGCACAGCGATCACCGCATCGACCTGCGCCATCTCTGCCGCCATCGAGTCGGTTGGACGGTCAATGCCGTTCCGGCGGGCGGTGGCAGCAGAGGGCATGAATGGCAGTGAGACTCGGCTGGGCAGGAACCTGGGATTATAGGAACACGACCCCGGCCGCCGTACCCCGCCGCTTTGCGGCTACTGATTGAATCTCTGCCCTTGTGCTACACTCTGCGGTTCCGTTCATTGGCTGCCAAGCTCAATGGGCGAAGTGGGGGTGGCTCGATGCCAACGGACCGCTGATTCTTGCCTCGCATGCGCGGGGAGTTTCTTGAAAGGGCGCACATGTACGCAGTCATAAAAACCGGGGGCAAGCAATACAAAGTTGCGGCCGGCGAAAAAATCAAGGTAGAACAGATAGCTGCGGATGTCGGCCAGGAAGTCGTGATCGATCAGGTACTCGCCGTTGGAAGTGGCGCGGACCTCAAGGTCGGGGCTCCCTTGGTTGCGGGCGCAAGCGTGAGTGCCACGGTCGTGGCTCAGGGCAAGCACGACAAGGTGCACATCTTCAAGATGCGCCGACGCAAGCATTACCGCAAGTCTCAGGGTCACCGCCAGACCTACACCGAGTTGCAGATCAACGCTGTGAGCGTCTGAATCTCAGTCACTGACGAAAGAGGTAATCAACCATGGCACAGAAAAAGGGCGGCGGCTCAACCCGCAACGGCCGCGATTCACAGCCGAAGATGCTCGGTGTCAAGGCCTTTGGTGGCGAGGCGGTGACGGCAGGATCAATCATTGTGCGTCAGCGCGGCACCAAGTTCCACGCTGGCAGCAATGTGGGGATGGGCAAGGACCACACACTGTTCGCGCTGGTGGATGGTCAAGTCAAGTTCGCCGTCAAGGGCGCATTGAACCGACAGACCGTCAACATCAACCCAGCCTGACGAGGCGCGCTCCGGCCAGCGAAGCCCCGGCATGCCGGGGCTTCTTTGCTTCTAAGATCCAACCATGAAATTCGTTGATGAAGCCACGATTGACGTCGCCGCCGGCAACGGCGGTGCGGGCTGCGCGAGTTTCCGACGCGAAAAGTTCATTCCCTTTGGCGGGCCCAATGGGGGTGACGGTGGACGCGGCGGCAGCATTTATGCCGTCGCAGACGTGAATCTGAACACATTGATCGACTACCGGTATGCGCGGCGGCATGAAGCGCGCAATGGGGAGGCCGGGCGCGGATCGGACCAGTTTGGCGCTGCCGGGGCCGACATCGTGCTGAGAATGCCGGTTGGCTCAATCCTCACCGATGTCGATACTGACCAAGTCGTTGCAGAACTGCTGGTGCCTGGTGAACGGGTCTTGATCTGCAAGGGCGGCGACGGTGGCTTTGGCAATTTGCACTTCAAGACCAGCACCAACCGCGCGCCACGCCAGAAGACTCCCGGCTGGCCAGGAGAGCAGAAGAAGTTGAGGCTCGAACTGCGCGTGCTGGCCGACGTGGGTCTGCTCGGCATGCCCAATGCAGGCAAGAGCACCTTGATCGCGGCGATCTCGAACGCCCGGCCGAAAATTGCCGACTATCCGTTCACGACCCTGCACCCGAACCTCGGTGTCGTGCGTGTCGGGCCAGAGCAGAGCTTTGTCGTCGCAGACATTCCCGGCTTGATTGAGGGCGCGGCGGAGGGTGCCGGTCTGGGCCACCAGTTTCTGCGCCACCTGCAACGCACGCGCCTGTTGTTGCACCTCGTCGACATGGCACCCTTTGATGACAGCATTGACCCGGTCGGCCACGCCAAGGCCATCGTCAAGGAGCTAAAGAAGTACGACGCGGCATTGCACGACAAGCCGCGCTGGCTGGTGCTCAACAAGATGGACATGGTGCCGACGGACGAACGCGCGGCGCGGGTGAAGGACTTTGTAAAGCGGATGCGCACGAAGGCACCCGTGTTCGAAGTCTCCGCATTGACACGTGAAGGACTGGCTCCGCTCCTGACGTCGGTCTATCAGCATGTCGCGGCAAGCAAGAACTCGACTCCGGCGCCCGTTGACCCGCGTTTCGCCGACGGACCAGCCGGGGGCGCTTCCACCGAGGGTGCAGGTGGCTGACAAGACGCGTGCCGTGCTGCGCGACGCCCGGCGCATCGTCGTGAAGGTAGGCTCCAGCCTCGTGACAAACGAAGGCCGCGGCGTCGACGCGCAGGCCATCGGCAATTGGTGCCGACAATTGGCAGCGCTGGCCGCGCAGGGGCGCGAAGTGGTGATGGTGTCCAGCGGCGCCATTGCCGAGGGCATGAAGCGCCTGGCGTGGAAGACGCGACCGCATGAATTGCCAAGGCTGCAGGCTGCCGCGGCGGTGGGCCAGATGGGTCTTGCGCACATGTACGAGACCCAGTTGTCGCGTCTGGGCCTGCGCAGCGCGCAAGTCCTGCTGACGCACGCAGACTTGGCTGATCGAGAGCGTTATCTGAACGCTCGCTCGACCTTGCTGACGCTTCTGGCCCTGAAAGTCGTACCTGTCGTCAACGAGAACGACACGGTCGTCAACGACGAGATCAAGTTTGGCGATAACGACACTCTCGGCGCGCTGGTTGCCAATCTCGTCGAGGCCGATGTGCTGGTGATCCTCACCGACCAACGGGGCCTGTATGCGTCCGACCCCCGCAGTGAGCCTGCTGCGCGGTTCATAGACCAGGCCTCTGCGGGCGACCCTGAGCTCGAACGGATGGCTGGCGGGGTGGGCTCGGCAATCGGGCGCGGCGGCATGATCACCAAGGTGCTGGCAGCCAAGCGCGCGGCTGGCAGCGGGGCGAGCACGGTGATCGCGTGGGGTGGCGAACCCGATGTGTTGGTTCGATTGGCCAGTGGCGAGTCGATCGGTACTTCGCTCTGGGCAAAGACGCCAAAGCTGGCCGCGCGCAAGCAATGGATGGTCGACCACCTGCAGTTGCGTGGCGCGGTGACGATCGACTCCGGCGCAGTGCAGAAGCTCTGCGGCGAGGGCAAGAGCCTGTTGCCGATCGGCGTGGTCGCCACCGAAGGTGATTTTGCGCGCGGAGACGTGATCGCTGTTCGTGCCCAGGGCGGGACCGAGATCGCACGCGGTCTGGCCAACTACTCAGCGCCAGAAACGCGTCTCATTGCCCGCAAGCCGTCGTCACAGATCGAAGCCGCTCTGGGTTATGCCGGAGAGCCAGAACTGATCCATCGCGACAACCTCGTGTTATTGGGCTAACGCCTGCCAGCTTAGGCCGTGCCCGGCTCAATGCCGCCATTGACACTGTCCGGTTGGGCAGCGTCGTCCCGCCAATGCCCCCTCACGCCTGCGCGCAGATAGCGGTTGTGATGCGCGACCCGCGGAAGGAAGCGCGCCAGTTCGGTCAACGCCATCTGATAGACATCTCGCTTGAACTCGATCACCACGTCCAGCGGCACCCAGTATTCGTTCCAGCGCCAGGCGTCAAACTCAGGGTGATCCGTGGCGCGCAGGTTCATGTCGCTATCACGCCCCAACAGTCGCAACAGGAACCAGATCTGCTTTTGCCCCTTGTAATGGCCGCGCGCGTCGCGGCGGATGTAGTGGTCAGGTACCTCATAGCGCAGCCACTCACGCGTGCGCGCAACGATCTGCACATGCTCGGGTCGGAGCCCGACTTCTTCATGCAGTTCTCGGTACATCGCCTGCTCGGGCGACTCGCCGTGCTTGATGCCACCTTGCGGAAACTGCCACGAATGCGTGCGCAGCCGCTTGCCCCAGAACACCTGATTGCGCGCGTTGAGCAGGACGATGCCGACGTTGGGCCTGAAGCCTTCACGGTCGAGCATAATCAAACCTCGATCTATTGACTGATTTGATTATTGCACCGGCCCGGTGCGGCACGCGAACCCTCGGTTTCCCGCATCCGATGCAAATGTCGGTGCAGCGCCTGCTGCGGCCCGCGCAAATCAACGCACGAGCCCCATGAAAGCTTCGCAATTCTTCATCGCGACACTCAAGGAGGCGCCTGCTGACGCCGAAGTTGCGAGCCATCAGTTGATGCTGCGTGCCGGCATGATCAAGCGGCTGGCCGCTGGCGTCTACACCTACATGCCGATGGGTCTGCGCGTGATCCGCAAGGTCGAGGCCATCATTCGCGAGGAAATGAACCGCGCCGGCGCGGTCGAGCTGCTGATGCCGGTCGTGCAGCCGGCTGAGTTGTGGCAGGAAAGCGGGCGTTTCCAGCAGTACGGCCCTGAGCTGCTGCGAGTAAAGGATCGCCACCAGCGCGACTTCGTGATCCAGCCCACCAGCGAGGAGGTCATCACTGACATCGCACGGCAGGAGCTGCGCAGTTACAGGCAACTGCCGAAGAATTTCTATCACATCCAGACCAAGTTCCGCGACGAGCGCCGGCCTCGCTTTGGCCTGATGCGCGGGCGCGAGTTCACGATGAAGGACGCGTATTCTTTCGACCGGGATCCTGCCTCCGCCGCGAAGAGCTACGAAGTGATGTTGACAGCCTATCGCGCCATCTTCGATCGGTTCGGCCTGACATATCGCGCAGTGGCGGCCGACAGCGGGGCGATTGGGGGAGATCTGTCGCAGGAGTTCCAGGTCATCGCCGAAACCGGCGAGGACGCCATCGTCTACTGCCCGACCTCGGACTACGCTGCAAATATCGAATTGGCTGAAGCGGTCTCGCCAAAAGCGCGGCGCGCCGCCGCGACGCAGACGATGCAGAAGACACCGACGCCCGGCAAGAGTACCTGCGAGGACGTCGCCGCGCTACTCGGCGTGTCGTTGCACAGCACCGTGAAGTCGCTGGTGCTTGCGACAGACGAGCAAAGCGAGGTCGGAGACGTCGCCAAGATAACCGTCTGGTTGTTGTTGGTGCGTGGTGACCACTCGCTTAACGAGGTCAAGGCGAGCAAGGTGCCGGGTCTAAAGGGTGGGTTTCGCTTCGCCACCGTGGGCGAGATTGAAGACCACTTCGGCTGCAAGCCGGGGTACCTCGGTGCCGTCGGCACTCGCAAGGCGGTGAAGGTGGTGGCCGATCGCACAGTTGCCCAGATGAGCGACTTCATCTGTGGCGCCAACGTGGCTGACTTTCACTACAGCGGCGTCAACTGGGGGCGTGACCTGCCTGAGCCCGATCTGGTGGCGGACATCCGCGATGTCGTAGTCGGCGATCCATCGCCTGATGGCAAGGGCGAACTCGCCATCCAGCGCGGCATCGAGGTGGGCCATGTGTTCTACCTTGGCACCAAGTACAGCGCGGCCATGAACGCGACCTACCTTGACGAGGCCGGCAAACCCCAGTTGTTCGAGATGGGCTGCTACGGCATCGGCGTGACGCGCATTCTCGGCGCCGCGATCGAGCAGAACCATGATGTGCGCGGCATCGTCTGGCCCGATGCGATCGCGCCGTTCACGGCCGTGATCTGTCCGATCGGCCATGAGCGCAGCGAAATCGTGCGCGCGACCGCAGACAGGCTTCATGACCAGTTGGGCCGACTTGGTGTCGACGTCATGCTCGATGATCGCGGTGAACGACCGGGCGCTATGTTCGCCGACTGGGAGTTGATCGGGGTGCCACACCGCGTCGTCGTCTCCGAGCGCGGCTTGAAAGACGGGACGGTCGAGTATCAGGGACGCCGCGACCCTGCAGCCCAGCCCTTGACCGTCGACGCCCTCGTCGCCAAGTTCAGCGCATGGCAGCGAGAATCGCCAGCGGTAGTCTGATCGGTCGTCGCGTCGCGCTGGTCGCGATCGCAGCATGCGCGCTGCCAGGCCGGTCATTCGCGGGCGCACAGGTCGAGGAACCGTTGGCCGACTCGGTGCGCTCGGTACTGTCAGCTGCGATCGCCGCCGATGGCCCGCCTCGTCCCGCCTTTGCCGAGATCGAAGAACGACTAACGTACTTGCGCTGGCTCGGTGCTGCGAGCGAGCGGCTGAAGAAGCGCAAGAGCGAGGCGCGCACACGCATCGAGTTTCTCGAGACGCTTTGGTACGAGGCCAAGCGCGCTGGGCTTGAACCGGCCCTGGTGCTCGGCTTGATCCAGGTCGAAAGCGGATTTCGCAAGTACGCCGTCAGCGCGGTCGGCGCGCGCGGGTACATGCAGATCATGCCATTCTGGGCACGCCTGATCGGCGATGGCGACGTCGCCAAGCTCTTCCACATGCAGACCAACTTGCGCTTTGGCTGCGTGATCCTGCGACACTACCTCGAGCGCGAACGCGGCGACCTGTTCCTGGCACTGGGCCGCTACAACGGCAGCCGTGGCCGGGCCGAGTATCCGAACGCGGTGTTCGCGTCTCGGCGCCAGTGGCTGGTCGCCGGCTGAGCCACTACAGCCCCCGCCAGACTCGCGGCGACGCTACATCGATGCCCAACAGCGAGAGCACGCGCTCCACACTGTCGCCGACCAGATCGTCGATCGTCGCCGGCCGATGGTAGAAGGCGGGCAGGGGAGGGAACACGACTGCACCCATCTCGGTGGCGGCGGTCATGTTACGCAGGTGGGCCAGATTGAACGGTGTTTCGCGCACCATCAACACCAGACGCCGACGCTCCTTCAAGGTCACGTCGGCGGCGCGCGTGAGCAGGTTGTCGCCCAAGCCGTGCGCGATGGCGGCCAGCGATTTCATTGAGCAGGGCGCCACCACCATGGCGGCGGTGTCAAAACTGCCGCTGGCAATGCAGGCACCGACGTCACCGGGGGCATAGGCCTGCGTTGCCAAGGCTTCGAGCGCTGTCCGGTCCAGGCCCAGTTCGTGGTGCACGTTGAGCACACCCGCCGGGGTCGCGACCAGGTGGGTTTCGATTCCCAGGTCGCGCGCCCGCGCGAGAATCCTGATGCCGTAAACCGCGCCGCTGGCACCCGTGACGCCGACTACCAGTCGGCGTGGTCTGGCGCTCACTGGGGGGCGAGCGCCTGCTGCAATTCACCGGCCTGGTACATCTCCATCATGATGTCCGAGCCGCCGACGAACTCGCCGTTGACGTACAACTGCGGGATCGTCGGCCAGTTGGCGAATTCCTTGATGCCTTGGCGAATGCCCTCGTCTTCGAGCACATTCACGGTCGTCAGGTCGTTGACACCGCAGGCCTTCAGGATCTGCATCGCGCGGCCTGAAAAACCGCACATCGGGAACTGGGCCGTTCCCTTCATGAACAGCACCACACGGTTTTGCTGGACAAGGTCGGCGATGCGTTGGTGAGCTTCATTCATGGTCGGTGCGCAAGCGGCTGGGGAAAGGCGTGGTTATACGGCAAACCCGACCCCAGCACTCGATCGTGTGCCCAAGGCCATGCGGCCTTACAGGTAAGGACTCAGAACGTGTAGGAGGCGCCGAATTGCAGCACAGGGGTCAGTCGCAACTCGCGCAACAGGTCGTCCATGCCCTGTGCAGCCCCCAGCGAACTGTCGCGGCGGGTACGAAGACCGTCAGTGGTACGCGCCAGCCCGAGGTCGGCCGTAAAGCCCCAGCCGCCGCGCAAGGACACGGCGCTGTAGCCAAGGCCGACATAGGGCGTAACCGACCATGGTTCCGCCGACGCCTCGGCCGGGCCGGAGGCAAGTCGCCAACTGCGCGACCACGTCAGGCCGATCCCCTGACTCGAAGCCAGCGCGGGGGTGCCTAGCGCCAGCGAGCGCGGACCCAGCAGCAGACCGCTGGTCGCGCGAAAGCCGCCCGCGCGACTGACGCCTGCCGGACGCAGGCCGCTCCAGTAGTAGTCGCTGAGCACCTGGCCGGCGCTGAGCTGCCAGCGCATGTTGCCGTCGAGTGCCGATCCCACGGTGGCCAAACCGAAGCGCGCTTGCCATTGCGGCCAGGCGGCTCGTTCCTGTGCAGCGCCGCTGGAAATGCGCAGCCCGCTTTCGGCGACGGCTGGCGCAAGGGGTGCTGCCATCAGGAGGCATGTCATCAAGCCCCAGAGACAGAGTTTTGTACTGTTCATCGGTGCCTCCTCTGGTCGACCTGCGCGGTGGACCTGACGCTTGGCGGGACTGACGGTTGCGTATCCGCCCCAGGGAAACATCGTAATCCCGGCGCGCGAAACGGGGTGGTCACGCCCGCGAGAAGGATTGCCGCAAACGAGGGTACCGGCGCCGGAATGTTGCCGCGAAACGTCAATCGGGCGGCGTAGTCAGGCGTCCCCCAGTGACCCGGGTATTCCCTGCCAAGTCAATGCGGCTGGCAACGGCCTCGAATCCAGCCGCCCGCAGACATAGGCGCACGTCGTCAGCCTGATCAAAACCATGTTCCAGAAGCAACCAGCCCCCCGCGCGCAGCCAGTGGCATGCACCATCGACGATGCGCTGGATATCGGCCAGGCCCCTGCCGTCGTCATCGCGCGGTACCAGCGCGAGCTGCGGCTCGTGCCGCAACCCAACAAGGTGACGATCGCCGGGGGCGATGTAAGGGGGGTTTGCGACGACCGCGTCAAAGAGTGGCGCACGCTGTGCCGTGAACGCCTGCCACCAGTCACCCAGATGCCAAGTCACGTCCAGGCTCAGGCGCTGCCCATTGCCTTGGGCCACCGCCAAAGCTGCGGGACTGACATCGCTGCCATGAACCAGCGCCTGCGGCAGTGCATGCTTGAGCGCCAGCGCGATCGCGCCGCTGCCAGTGCCCAGGTCAGCGATGACAGGCGACTCAAGGCCTGTCAGCAACTCGAGAGCCCACTCGACAAGGGTTTCGGTGTCCGGCCGCGGCACCAGGACGTCAGGCGTGACGCGCAACATGAGACCATGAAACTCACGCTCGCCCACCAGATAAGCCAGCGGCTCGCCTGCGGCACGGCGTGCCAGGAGCTTGGCTGCAGTGTCGAAAATGTGCGCGCTGACGATGGCATCCTCGTGGGCGATCAGCCAGGTTCGCGTGCACCCCAAACAATGCGCCAACAACAGCTGCGCGTCGAGTCGCTGGACGCCGAGCGTGCGCGCTTGTGACAGCGCCAGCCCGACCGTCGCGCGCTCAGGCACGCAGCGAGCCCTCGCCACTCTCCATCGCGGCCAGCTGCTCGGCCGCGCGGGCGGCCTGCAGCGCCGCCAGCACGTCGTCGAGATCACCGTCCATCACCGCCCCCAGCTTGTACAGCGTCAAGTTGATGCGGTGATCGGTAAGCCGACCTTGCGGGAAGTTGTACGTTCGGATGCGGTCACTTCTGTCGCCACTGCCGACCAGGCTCTTGCGCGTGGCCGCCTCTTTCGCCGCGCGCTCGCCCTGCTCCTTGTCTCGCAGGCGGGCCACCAGCACCGCCATCGCCTTGGCCTTGTTGCGGTGCTGCGATCGATCATCCTGGCACTCCGCGACGATGCCGGTGGGCAGGTGCGTGATACGGATGGCGCTGTCAGTCTTGTTGACATGCTGGCCGCCGGCGCCGCTGGCGCGGAAGGTGTCGATGCGCAGCTCGGCAGGGTTGAGTTGCACCTCGTCGGCGGCATCGGGTTCGGCCATCACGGCGACCGTGCAGGCGCTGGTGTGAATGCGGCCCTGGCTCTCGGTGACTGGTACGCGCTGGACACGGTGTCCTCCGGACTCGAAGCGAAGGCGACCATAGACTCTCTCGCCGGCCACGCGGATCACGACTTCCTTGTAGCCGCCCAGCTCGGCCGGGCTTTCGCTCATCACCTCTGTGATCAATCCTTGCCGTTCGCACCAGCGCAGGTACATGCGGGCCAGGTCGCCGGCAAACAACGCCGATTCGTCGCCACCCGTGCCCGCGCGCACTTCGATGAACGCATTGCGCATGTCGTCAGGGTCGCGCGGCAGCAGTGCGGTCTGCAACTCTGTGTGCAGGCGGACGAGGTCCGCCTCACAAGCGGCAGCTTCCTCGCGTGCCAATGCGACCATGTCGGCGTCGCTCTCGCTGGCGAGCATCTCCCGCGCCGCAGCCAAGTCGGCTTCGCGCTCCTGATAGCGCTGAAACAGCGCGATCAAGGCACCCGCCTCCGCCTGTTCGCGCGCCAATGCGCGGTAGCGGTTCATGTCGGCGCTGACTTTCGGGTCAGCCAGGCTGGCGTCGAGTTCGGTCAGGCGCATGGCCAGGCGCTCGAACTGTTGACGCAGAGTGTCTTTCATCGGGGACGGGTTCGTGAAGAGTGAAAGCGGCGTCTGTACAGACGCCGGCGCGCGACGCGGTCGCGACGCTAGTGGCGGGAGTCGGGCTCGGTCGGCTCACTGCCGGCCGGTGCGGCCGGCGGCACAGACGACTGACGCAGGAACAAGCGCGTCACCGCCTGCGCAGTCAGCTCGCGCTGCGACGGGTCCGCGGCGTTCAATTCGGCCAGGGCGCCATGCAGCATCTTCTGCGTCAGCCCGCGGGCCAGCGCTTCGAGCACGGCGTCCGCGTTCTCGCCTCGCGCCAGCAACTTGCGCGCACGTGCCAGCTCGGCGGCGCGCCAACTGTCGGCCTGGCGGTTCAGTGCCTGTATCAATGGCACGCTGGCGCGCTGGTCAAGCCAGTGCGCGAAACTCTGAACGCCAGCGTCAATGATGGCTTCAGCCTGCTCGACGGCTGCCTGTCGCTTCTCGCCAGCGGTCTGGACCAAGGTGGAGAGGTCATCGACGGTGTAGAGATAGACGTCGGCAAGTTGCGACACCTCGGGTTCAATGTCGCGGGGCACCGCCAGGTCGACCATGAACATCGGCCGCCGTCGGCGCGCTTTCAGCGCGCGTTCGACCGCGCCCAGGCCAATGATGGGCAGGGAGCTCGCTGTGCATGACACGACGATGTCGAACTCATGCAGCCGTTCGGGCAGTTCTGCCAGCCGCAGCGCCTGCCCTCCAAATCGGGCTGCCAGGGACTCGCCCTTCTCCAAAGTCCGGTTGGCCAGCGCCATGGACTTCGGCTCGCGTGCGGCAAAGTGCGTGGCGACGAGCTCGATCATTTCGCCCGCGCCGACAAAAAGCACGCGCTGCTCGCGCAGATCTTCGAACAGCTGCGCAGCCAGCCGCACGGCCGCCGCCGCCATGCTGACCGAATGGGCACCGATGTCCGTGCTCGTGCGCACCTCCTTGGCCACGGCAAACGAGCGCTGGAACAACTGGTGCAGCGTCGTGCCCAGCGTGCCCGCCTCATCGGCCTCGCGGACAGCCTGCTTCATCTGGCCCAGGATCTGCGGCTCGCCCAGAACCATCGAGTCGAGCCCTGAGGCGACGCGAAAGGCGTGGCGAGCGGCCGCGCGATTCTCGACAACGTAGGTATGCGAACTCAGCTGGCCGGGGCTGACGCCACCCCGTGCGGCCAGCCAGTCGAGGGCAGGTTGGAGCAAGTCGCCCGCGTGTCCCGCGGTGGCCGCGACATACAGTTCCGTCCGGTTGCAGGTCGACAGCAACGCGGTCTCTGGCATCGTGTGGGCCATTCGCTCGCGCAGGCTGTGCAGGGCCAGCGGCAGTTGCCCGGGCGCAAAGGCAAAACGCCCCCGCATGTCCAGCGGGGCCGTTGTATGGTTGAGCCCGAGGGCAAACATGCTCATAAGACGATTATAAAATTTGCCACCGTCCCGCTACCTACCCAATCATGGACCCGCTCGGCGCTGTCTGGCACCTGCTGAACTTCGTTTCGCCGGCAATCGGCGTCTCGCTGTTGGCCGCGTCCTTGGCCAAGCTGGCCTGGCGGCGCGGGTTGGCGGGAGTTCCCTGGCGCCGCCTGGTGCTTTGGTCGGCATTGGCTGGATGCCTCGTCCTCATTGCCGGCCTGGTGCTGTTCGGTCGTGACGGCACGATGGCCACCTACGCTGCGCTCGTCGTCGCGAGTGCGCTGGCACTGTGGTGGGTCGGATTCGTGCGGCGCTGAAGGAGGTCGCTCAAGCCGGCTCAAGCATCGGCACTTCGCCGCGCAGCGAGTGCGGGAAAGCAGCGGTGATGCGAAGGTCGATCATCTGGCCAATCAGGCGCGTCGGCCCCTTGAAATTGACGATCCGGTTGCACTCGGTGCGGCCCATCAGCTCGGTTGCGTCCTTGCGTGACGGCCCTTCCACCAGGACGCGTTGCAGCGTCCCGACGCGCGCGGCGCTGATGGCCCGCGACTGGCTTTCTATGCGCGCCTGGAGCGCCTGCAGGCGCTCCAGCTTGAGCGTCTGCGGCGTGGCGTCTGCTAGTGCCGCGGCAGGCGTACCCGGACGCGGGCTGAAGACAAATGAGAATGAACTGTCAAATCCCACGTCGTCGATCAACTTCATCATCTTTGCGAAGTCTTCGTCGGATTCGCCAGGAAAGCCGACGATGAAATCGCTCGACAGGCTGATCTCGGGCCGCACAGCGCGCAATTTGCGCACAGTGCTCTTGTACTCCATGGCGGTGTAGCCACGCTTCATCGCAGCCAGGATGCGATCGCTGCCGTGCTGGACAGGCAGGTGCAGGTGGTTGACCAGCTTGGGCAGGCGGGCGTACGCCTCGATCAGGCGGATGGTGAACTCGTTCGGGTGGCTGGTCGTGTAACGGATGCGTTCTATGCCTGGCACTTCGTGCACACACTCGAGCAGCAGCGCGAAGTCGGCGACTTCGGCGCCCATCTGGCCGCGGTAGGCGTTGACGTTCTGCCCAAGCAGCGTCACTTCCTTGACGCCCTGGTCGGCCAGGCCGGCAACCTCGGTCAGCACGTCGTCGATGGGTCGGCTGACCTCCTCGCCACGCGTGTAAGGCACGACGCAGTAAGAACAGTACTTCGAGCAGCCTTCCATGATCGAGACGAATGCGCTCGCGCCCTCGACGCGTGCAGGAGGCAGGTGGTCGAACTTCTCGATTTCCGGAAACGTGATGTCGACCTGCGGGCGCTGTTGCGCGTGGCGTGCGGCAATCATCTGCGGCAGACGGTGCAGGGTTTGCGGCCCGAACACCATGTCGACATAGGGCGCGCGCTCAATGATGGCCGCGCCTTCCTGGCTGGCGACGCACCCGCCGACGCCGATCAACACGCCCTTGCTCTTCAGGTGCTTGACGCGGCCAAGATCGGAGAAGACCTTCTCCTGCGCCTTCTCGCGCACGGAGCAGGTGTTGAACAGGATCAAGTCGGCCTGTTCGACGTCAGCGGTCGGCTCGTACCCCTCAGCCGCATGCAACACATCGGCCATCTTGTCCGAGTCGTACACATTCATCTGGCAGCCGAAGGTCTTGATGAAGACCTTCTTGGCCGACGTCGTCACGGGCGGCTCCAGGATTGTGTCGCGGCGTCGAAGACCCAGCTCTGTGCCTGTTCGCGCGTTGTCGGCCAGGGCTTGCGGGCCAATTCGGCGTCGGTGAGGATCCAGATATCACGCAGGTCGCCTGCGGGGTCGAAGGTGTAGTTCACGTGCAGCGTCTGGCCCAGCAGGGATCCAGACAGCTGGATCATGTTCGAATGGTTGCGGATCCGAGCACCGGGCGCCAGTCGCACGGGCTTGCCATTGAGCATCGCCTCGGGCGGTTGCGTGACGACCAGCTCGCCGCGCAGCGCGGTCTGCTGAAATGCTCGTTGTGCCTGGGCTGGCAGTGCAGCTGCCAGGGCAACCACGAAAGTGAAGACACAGCGGAACATGGTGTGAATCCAGAGGCTGTGGTGACGCTGCGACAATACCGCGTCGCAATCAAGAATCGCCCCAACCGATGGGCTCGGGCCGTGAATTCCTTGGTGGCGCTTCAGGGATTCGAACCCCGGACCTGCGGAGTATGATTCCGTCGCTCTAACCGACTGAGCTAAAGCGCCTGAGCCCGTGAGTATAGCGGCCCCGTAGCCCCGCCAGGGGCGCCGTGGACGTTGGCGCTGCTCCCTCCCGATGTTCCGATTCTTCAAGAAGAAACCGGCTGCTGCTGGGCCGGTGGTCACGCCGGAAACGTCGCCCGTCGCAGAGCCCGCGCAAGTGCGCACGCCTTGGCTGGCGCGATTGCGCGAGGGCTTGCGCAAGACCAGCTCGGCAATGACGCAGGTGTTCACGGGCTCGCGGATCGACGATGCACTCTACACGGAGCTGGAGGAAGCCCTGTTGATGGCCGATGCCGGGAGCAAGGCCACGACGTTCCTGCTGGAGGATCTGAAGCGACGGGTCAAGGCCGCGCAGACCACTGAGCCGGCGGCCGTGAAGGCCTTGTTGGCCGAGTCCCTGACCGACCTATTGGCGCCACTGCAGCGTCAGTTCGAGATTGGCGCTGCGGCGCCGACGGTGTTGATGGTCGTCGGCGTGAACGGCGCCGGCAAGACCACCACCATCGGCAAGCTGACCCGCCACCTGGCTGATGCGGGCCAGAAAGTTCTGCTGGCGGCCGCAGACACCTTTCGCGCCGCGGCGCGGGAACAGTTGAGTGTGTGGGCCGGGCGCAACCAGGTCGACATCGTCAGTCAGGAAGGCGGCGACCCGGCCTCGGTGACGTTCGACGCAGTAAGCACCGGTCGCGCGCGCGGCTGTGACGTCGTTATCGCCGATACGGCCGGCCGTTTGCCGACGCAGCTGCACCTGATGGAAGAGCTGAAGAAGATCAAGCGCACGATCGCCAAGGCTCAGGCCGGCGCGCCGCATGAGGTGCTGCTGGTGGTTGACGGCAACACGGGGCAAAACGCGCTGGCGCAGGTCAAGGCCTTTGACGAGTCCCTGCAACTGACAGGCTTGGTCGTCACCAAGCTCGATGGCACTGCCAAGGGTGGCGTGCTCGCCGCCATTGCGCTCTGGGCGCGTGAGCGCCCGGATGGTGCCGTGCCGGTCTACTTCATCGGCGTCGGCGAAAAGCTAGAGGATCTCGAGTCCTTCGATGCGCGCGAGTTTGCGCAGGCGCTGCTCGACTGAGGTCTAGATCAGGCGCCTGGGCGCTTGCGCGCGGGATCCAGTGGGGTCGGACCGCTGTCGAGGTCATCGAACCACGTCGTCGGCGGTGGATCTCGCCGCGGCAGGTCTTCAGCCGGTTCAGCGACGACCTCAGGGACCGGGAGCTTGCTGCTGCCGATGCGCGCCGGGCGCTCGGAAATCGACGCCGTCAGGTCCGCAGGCGTCGCTGCATCGTCGGGAACGCCGGTGCGCTGCGTGATCTGATCACGAGCGGCCTGGGCAGTCGGGATCGCCTGCTCACGCCAGACGAATACCTTGACCCCCGCGGTCTTCATGACCCTGGTCATGCGCGCGCGGCGGCGCGCGGCCCCTTCAGTCTCCTGCATCGACTGCAGCGACACCGCCCCGATCACAAGCGACGCGCGGTCACAGATCAGGAAGTCCGCGCTGTGGTGACCGACGCGCGCCAGCCATTCGGCATAGGAGTGGCGGCGCGGCACGCGAATGAACCGCGCCAGCGGCACCTGGGAAAAGATCATGCATTCAGGCAACGCCCTGACAAGGGTCTCGTGCGCCGCCCGCTCGCCCGCGGTCAGGAGGCGGGTGACCTCGGGCGGCCATGCCGCGACGGTGTCCAGGTTGTCGCGTTCCCGGTCGCGCTTGGCTTGGGCCTCGCCGTCTTTTGCCGAGCGACGCCGCTGCATCTGCAGATAGCCCACGCCGGCCACCACGATCGCCGCCAACGCAAGGAGCAAGAGGAGTTCAGTCGACATGGTCCGAAGATAGGTATCGCTTGGGCAGACGCCAACGCGGCAGGATATGCGTCAGCAGTCGCGATGCACATCCCCAAGAGTGTTGGCGCATGGCACGGCGCAATTGTGTTAGCGGGGAAGGCCTTTCATGCCGCCCGCGCCGCCCATGCGCTTCATCATCTTCATCAGGCCACCGCCCTTCATCTTCTTCATCATGCCTTGCATCTGCTCGAACTGCTTGAGCAGTCGGTTGACCTCCTGCACCTGCACGCCGGCGCCGGCGGCAATGCGGCGCTTTCGGGTGGCCTTGATCAGCTCGGGCTTTCGCTTCTCCAGCGGCGTCATCGAACAGATGATGCCTTCCATGCGGCGCACGTCGCGTTCCGCCCGATCCATGTCGGCGGCGCCCAGGTTCCCGGCCTTGGCCGTGAGTTGGCTGGGTAGCTTGTCCATCAGAGAGGACAGCCCGCCCATGTTTTTCATCTGCGAGATCTGGGCCAGGAAGTCGTTCAGGTCGAAGCCGCTGCCGCTCTTGACCTTGTCGGCCAGCTTTTGCGCGGCGTCAAGGTCAACGCCGCGCTGAACTTCCTCGACGAGGGCCACGATGTCGCCCATGCCAAGGACCCGACCGGCATGTCGCTGTGCATCGAAGACTTCGAGTCCGTCGATCTTTTCCGACACGCCGGCATACTTGATCGGCGCACCAGTCACCTGCCGAACCGACAACGCCGCCCCGCCCCGCGAGTCGCCGTCAAGCTTGGTCAGCACCACGCCGGTCAGCGGCAGCGACTCCTTGAACGCCCTGGCCGTATTGATCGCATCCTGACCCTGCATGGCATCGACGACGAAGAGCGTTTCGACCGGGTTGAGCACGGCATGCAGATCGCGGATCTCCGCCATCAACGCCTCGTCGATCGCCAGCCGGCCCGCGGTGTCCACCAGCAGGACATCGAAGTAGTGGCGCCGCGCGTGGTCGAGTGCGGCCAGCGCGATTTCACGGGGCTTCTGTTCGGGCGTCGAGGCGAACCACTCGGCACCCGCCTGCAACGTGACGGTCTTCAGCTGCTCGATGGCCGCCGGCCGGTAGACGTCGGCCGAGACGGTGAGCACCTTCTTCTTGCGCTTCTCGATCAGGTGCTTGGCGAGCTTGGCCGTGGTGGTGGTCTTGCCCGCGCCCTGCAAGCCCGCCATCAGGATCACGGCCGGTGGCTGCGCCGCCAGATTGAGCTCGGCGACACCGTCGCCCATCGTCGCTGCCAGCTCACGGTGCACGATGCCCACCAGCGCCTGTCCGGGATTCAACGAGCCGACGACCTCCTGCCCCAGCGCCTTGTCCTTGACGCGGGCAATGAAATCGCGCACCACGGGCAGCGCCACGTCAGCCTCGAGCAGCGCCATGCGCACCTCGCGAAGCATGTCGGACACGTTGCTGTCGGTGATGCGAGCCTGACCCCGCATGGTCTTGACCAGACGTGACAAGCGGTCGGAGAGGGTCGAGGCCATCGAAAGCGGCGGTCGCCGAAAGTACACTGACCGCATGAGTTTAGCTTCGCACCACATTGCGCGATGGGATTGACGTTGACCTGGGCCGTCGGGCTGTTGGCGATGTGCGCCTATACCGCTGCCGCATGGCCGTTGGCGTCGCGCGCCCGCTGGCCCGAAGCTGCGCTGGCCCTGGGCTGGGTGGCCCATGCGTTGACGCTGGCGCTGGACGTTTTGGGGGTCGCCGCGGTCGTTCCCGGCGCGCGCTTCGGATTTGCGCCGGCGCTGTCGGCGACAGTCTGGATCGTCCTGCTGGTCCACACCGTCGAGAGCCGCCTGTTGCCGCTGCCCGCGGTACGACGGGTGTTGGCCTTGGTCGGTGCGGCGGCGGTGCTGCTGGCCACCGTGTTTCCCGGTGAGTCGCGGCCACATGCGGGCTCGCCTTGGTTGCCGCTGCATTGGCTGCTCGGGGTCGTCTCGTATGGCCTGCTCGGCGTCGCGGTCTTGCACGCCTGGCTGCTTGACGCCGCGGAGCGTCGGCTGCGCAACCACGCTGCGCCATCGACCCCGGGGCCGGGCGCCTTGCCGCTGATGCAGCTCGAGCGGATCACGTTTCGCTTCGTGGAGGTCGGCTTCGTCGTGCTGAGTACGGCGCTCCTGCTCGGCGCCTGGGCGGCACCGCATTGGCGCTGGGACCACAAGACCGTCCTGTCGTTGCTGGGGTGGGGCACCTTTGCGGTACTTCTGGGAGGACGGCACTGGCGCGGCTGGCGGGGGCGGCAGGCCACGCGGTGGGTCTACAGTGGTGCGGTGTTGCTGCTGTTGGCCTACATAGGTTCGCGCTTCGTGCTTGAGGTCATACTGCGCCGCGGCGCGTGAAGGGTGCGCGATGAAGCTGGTGGTCGTGTTGGTGGCGTTGCTGGTGCTGGTGTGGTTGTTGTTCGGCAGCAACCGCCGGCGCGCAAGACGCGACCAGGAGCCGAGTGCGGGTTCGCGCACTGCGCGGCGGGCGCCGCCGGTCGAAGGCATGGTGGCTTGCGCCCACTGCGGTGTGCACCTGCCGGCCAGCGCGGCGCTGCTGGGGCAGGGCAAGACCTATTGCAGCGTGTCGCACCGCGACAGCGGTCCGAGCGCGCCATGACGCCGGCCGCGACCGACCTGAATGCGGCGTGACGCGGCCATGAGCATGACGGCCTGCAGCACACGCCCAACCACCACGCGCCACGGCGGCTGAGTGACAGGCGATTCGGCGGCGGGCAGCACGACGCGCGCGGAGCGGCGGCGCAGCGACCGCCGCGGCACGCCGCCGCCGGTGGCGGCGGGCGACTCCCTGTTCGACGCGATGGGTGTGGCTCCCGAGGCCGCGCACGATGGCGATGGGACGCCAGGCGGCGAACGCGCGGGCTTCGTGCCGGGGTGGGGCGACAGCGCGAGCGGCGCGGACAGCCGCTTCCTGTCGCGTCAGGCTCGCCGCATCGTCTCAGCGGGTAGCGTCAGCACCTTCGAGCGCCTGTACCGCATCTTCGTCAGTGCGCGCGCCGTACTCGGCGTGGCGTTGCTGCTGGCCCAAGTTCTTGGCAACCTGTTCGGGGCTCTGTCGCCATTGGCATTGACGGTCTGCCTGCTGTATGCCACGCAGGCGCTCACCCTGTGGGCGCTGCCGCGTTTTCGCAAGTCGTCGCAAGCACGGACACGGCTGACGCGACGGCAGTGGCTGGGCACGATTGGCGTTGACCTGCTGACGTTCTCGGCCCTGCATGCCCTGGCCACCGGCGCAGCCTTCAACTACGTGGCGCTGCTGGTGCTGCCGGTGTTGATGTCGGGTGTCCTGACCGCACGGCTGCCTGCACTGGCCACCGCCGCCGCAGTGTCACTGATGCTGCTGGCGGCGGCGTGGCGCACCGGCTTGGGCATCGGCGACCTGGCCGCGGCGATGACGCCCGCCGGGCTGGCCGGCATCGGTTTCTTCGTCATGACCCTGCTTACCGGCGAGCTCTCCGGCCGCCTCGCACGCGAGGAGCTGACCGCACGTGGCAGCCTTGAATTGGCGCGCCAGCAGGCGCAGTTGAACCGCCTCGTGATCGAGGAAATGGCTGACGGCGTGCTCGTGATCGACCGGCGGGCCCGCGTGCGCGCCGCCAATCCCGCTGCGCGGCGGATGCTGGCGCCACAGGGGCTGGGACGTGCCGCACCATTCCAATTGCAGGACGAGCCCGCGTGGGCCGAACTGACCCGCGTCGTGGAGCAGGCATTCAACGCGGGCCGTTGGCCCGACGGCGCGAGCGACCTGAGCCTGCGCTTTGCGGGCGGGTCGACGCGCGCGCTGCGTTTGCGGGCGCGTTTCACCCGACCGAGGGTCGGCGCAACGTCGGGCGATGAGTCGAGCGAGGCGAGCTCTGCCAGCGAGGCCTTCTGCGTCGTCTTTGTCGAAGACCTGCGCAATGTGCAGGCGCGCACGCGCCAGGAGAAGCTGGCGGCCATGGGCCGGGTCTCGGCCGGCATCGCGCACGAGATCCGCAATCCCTTGGCGGCGATCGCGCAAGCCAACGCACTGCTGGCCGAAGACGCGGGTGGCGCGGACCATCAAATGCTGACGGGCATGGTGGCTGACAACGTCGAGCGCTTGAAGCGGCTCGTCGACGACGTGATGGAGGTGGCACCCGGCATCGACGCCACGCCGCGCACGATCGACCTTGGCGCCGAGGTCGGCCTCATCGTGGCGGACTGGGCCCGCACCAGCGAGATCGCGCTGGGCGAAGGCAGTCGGCTCGTGGTCGACCTGCCGCAGGAACCACTGACCGTGGTGTTCGATCCCGAGCACCTGCGCCGTGTGCTCGTCAACCTGCTCGACAACGCCAGACGCTATGCCAGCGACAGGCCGGGAGCGATCCGCCTGTATGTACGTCGGCTTGGTGCGGCGCAGTCTTCGATTTCACTGGCCAGCGACGGCGAGCCGATCCCACCTGACATCGAGCCGTTCTTGTTTGAGCCCTTCTTTTCGACGCGCAGTCGCGGCACCGGTTTGGGCCTGTATATTTGCCGCGAGTTGTGCGAACGCTATGGCGGCGGAATCGAGTACCTGCAGCATCCCCCCGGCAGCTCGCATCGCAACGAGTTCGTGGTGACGGCAAGGACGGCTGCGGCGACGGCATCGACGCCAAGCCAGGACCGGCTCGTGCCATGAGTTCGCCTCGCCGCCGGACGCCACGAATCGGCACCCGATGGCGCTCGTTGATTTGTGGAGTGCGACGCACGAAGATGCTCCGATGACACCTAACGCCCCCGCCCACTTCAGTCTGCTCGTCGTCGACGACGAGCCGGACCTGCGCACCTTGTACGAACTGACCCTGTTGCGCGAGGGTTACGACGTGGAGACAGCGGGCTCGGTCGAAGAGGCACTGCTGTACCTGAAGGACCGCATCTACAACGCGCTGATCACGGACATGCGCCTTCCCGACGGCAGCGGCATGGACCTGCTGGCCAAGCTCGAGCAGGGCGGGCGCCGCGAGAAG
>JANOPR010000048.1:0-11109 GCA_031421955.1 Burkholderiales bacterium | reverse complement strand
GTGCCGGTGTGCATGTCCTGATCCCGGGCCAGCGGGTTGCTCTGTACGGCGTACCGCCGCCGGGCGAGGCAACGGCAGCCAGCGCAGCTGCGCGCTGAGGACAGCCTGTCATGAACACGCAGGACGCCAAGCCGTCGCGCTTCAACATCTCGCGCTGGGCGCTCGCGCACCCGGCGCTGACACGCTACCTGATGGTGGTGCTGTTGCTGTTGGGCAGCGCGGCCTACTTCCAGCTAGGCCAGGATGAAGACCCGCCCTTCACGTTTCGGGCCATGGTTGTGCAGGTGTTCTGGCCAGGTGCCACCGCCGCGCAGATGGCCGAGCAGGTGACGTCCAAGATCGAGCGGGCATTGCAGGAGGTGCCCTATGCCGACGTGCGGCGCAGCTACACCAAGCCAGGTGAATCGCTGACGATCCTGCAACTCAAGGACAGTTCGCCGCCCAAGGAGGTCGCCAACTCCTGGTACCAGGCGCGCAAACGCGTCGGTGACATGCGCGGCACGCTGCCTGCAGGCGTGATCGGGCCGGTCTTCAATGACGACTTCGGCGACGTGTACGGGTCGATCATTGCACTGTCGGCCGACGGTTTTTCCGATGAAGAACTGCGCCAGCATGCCGACGACGTGCGCCAGCGCCTGATGCGCGTGCCCGATGTCGCGAAAGTGGCGCTCTTTGGCGTGCAGACCGAGAAGCTCTACATCGAGATCTCGCACAAGCGCCTGGCCACGCTCGGCCTTGATCTGAGCCAGGTCATCGCCCAGCTTGGCGCGCAGAACGCGGTCGAGGGTGCCGGCGTCTTCAACGTGGGCAGCGAGAACCTGCAGGTACGCATCGGAGGCCAGTTCAACTCGGTTGACGAACTCAAGCGCTTTCCGATCCGCGCCATCAATCCCGCAACCGGCGCGGCCAGTGTCCTGCGGCTGTCGGACATTGCGACCGTTCGACTCGCCTATGTCGACCCGCCCGCGGTAAAGGTCCGCCACCAGGGCAAGGCCGTGATCGCGCTGGGCGTGTCGATGGCCAAGGGGGGCGACATCATCGCGATGGGCAAGGCGTTGAAGGTCGAGCTGGCCGCAATCCAGGGCGCGCTGCCGGTGGGCATCGAGATGTCGCAGATCCAGGACCAGCCTGCGGCGGTGTCGCGCTCGATCGGCGAGTTTGTCCGCGTACTGTTCGAGGCCATTGCCATCGTCCTGGCGGTCAGCCTGATTGCACTGGGCCTGCACCTCAAGCCGCTGCGCATCGACGTCTGGCCCGGCTTGGTGGTGGCAATCACGATCCCCCTGGTGCTGGCGATCACGTTCGTGACGATGTTCTATTGGGGCGTCGGGCTGCACAAGATATCGCTCGGCTCCCTGATCATTGCGCTTGGCCTGCTTGTCGACGACGCCATCATTTCCGTCGAAATGATGGTGCGCAAGCTAGAGGAGGGCTACGACAAGCTGCGTGCCGCGACCTTCGCCTACGACGTGACCGCGATGCCGATGCTCACCGGGACCTTGATCACGGCGGCAGGATTTCTGCCAATCGGGCTGGCCAAGTCCGTCACCGGCGAGTACACCTTCGCGATCTTTGCCGTGACAACCGCAGCCCTGGTGATCTCCTGGCTGGTCTCGGTCTACTTCGTCCCGTACCTCGGTGCCTGGCTGCTGCACACACGCAGCAAGGTCCAGGGCGAGGCGGCGCACGAAGTCTTCGATACGCCGTTCTATTCGCGCTTCAGGCGGACTGTGGATTGGTGTGTCGAACACCGCTGGATCACGATCGGTGCGACGTTGCTGAGCTTTGTACTGGGCGTCGCGGGCATGGGCAAGGTGCAGCAACAATTCTTCCCCGACTCGAGTCGCCCCGAATTGCTGGTCGACCTGTGGCTGCCAGAGGGCTCGACGGTTCAACAATCCGACGAGGTGTCGCGCCGCTTCGAGGCGCGAGTGATGAAGGAGCCGGGTGTGGCCACGGTCACGGCGTGGATCGGCTCGGGTGTGCCACGCTTCTACCTGCCGCTGGACCAGGTCTTCCCGCAGACCAATGTCAGCCAGTCGATCGTCTTGCCCCGTGACATGGCGGCACGCGAAGAACTGCGCAAGCGACTGCCGGCGCTGCTGGCGGGCGAGTTTCCCGAGGTGCGGGCTCGCGTCAAGTTGCTGCCCAACGGACCGCCGGTGCCGTACCCGGTGCAGTTCCGTGTGGTCGGGCCCGACGTCGCAGGCGTGCGGGCCTGGGCCGACGAGGCCAAGGCGGTGCTGCGCGCCAACGACAGCATGCGCGGCGTCAACGACAACTGGAACCAGTCGATCAAGGTACTGCGCTTGGTCGTCGATCAGGACAAGGCACGCGCGCTCGGCGTCACGAGTTCGGGTCTGGCGCTGGCCTCGCGCACTGTGTTGTCCGGCTCTACCGTCGGCCAGTATCGCGAGGGCGATCGCCTGATCGATGTCGTGCTGCGCCAGCCCGCGGACGAACGCAGTGCCATCACCGACCTGGCCGCGGCCTACCTGCCTACTGCGAGCGGACGCTCGATCCCGCTCTCGCAGATCGCGCGCACCGAGTTGGCGTGGGAGCCCGGCGTGATCTGGCGCGAGAACGGAGACTTCGCCATCACTGTGCAGGGCGATGTGGTCGACGGTGTTCAGGGGCCCACCGTGACTGCCCGGATCTGGCCCGAGTTGCAGCAGCTCAAGGCCCGCCTGCCGGTCGGCTATGACATCCAGGTCGCGGGTGCCGTGGCCGAGAGTGGCAAGGGGCAGGCCTCGATCGCAGCGGGCATTCCGGTGATGCTGTTCATCATGTTCACGCTGTTGATGCTGCAGTTGCAAAGCGTGTCGCGATCGATCCTGGTGGTGCTGACCGCGCCGCTGGGCATTGCCGGTGTCGCGGCGGCCCTGCTGCTGTTGAACCGGCCCTTCGGATTCGTGGCCCTGCTCGGGTTCATTGCGCTGGCCGGCATGATCATGCGCAACGCGGTGATCCTGATCGACCAAATCGAGCAGGACCGCAGCCGCGGCACGCCCACCTGGGAGGCGATCGTCGAGTCGGCCGTGCGGCGCTTTCGGCCGATCGTGTTGACCGCCGCGGCTGCCGTGCTGGCGATGATCCCGCTGTCTCGCAGCGTGTTTTGGGGACCGATGGCCGTGGCCATCATGGGGGGTCTGGTCGTGGCGACGGCACTGACCTTGCTGGCATTGCCGGCCATGTACGCGGCGTGGTTTCGCGTTCGTCGCGAAAGCCGCGTGCCGAGCGTCGCCGCCTAGCAGGAACGTGCGGGCACGGCGCAAGTCATGGCCTGAGTGGCCAGTGACGCTAAAATGCCAGCTTTGCCGAATCGCCTGAAGGGCCCCAAGGGGCCCTTTCTGCTCCCGTCGCGCGGGTGGCGAAATTGGTAGACGCACCAGGTTTAGGTCCTGACGCCAGCGATGGTGTGGGGGTTCGAGTCCCCCCCCGCGCACCAACAGTCTCATTACTTTCAGAGCCAGACATCATGACGGTCACTGTTGAAACCCTTGAAAAACTGCAACGCCGGATCACGCTGACCCTGGCAGCCGACACCATCAATGGCGAGGTCGAATCACGACTGAAAAAGCTGTCCCGGACGGTCAAGGCCGACGGCTTTCGGCCCGGCAAGGTCCCGATGTCCGTCGTGGCGCAACGCTACGGCTACTCGGTCCATTACGAAGTCATGAACGACAAGGTTGGCGTGGCCTTCGCCACTGCCGCCAACGAAGCCAAGCTGCGTGTGGCGGGCATGCCCAGCATCACGCAAAAGGAAGGTGGCGCCGAGGGTCAGATGGCGTTCGATGCGACTTTCGAGGTCTATCCGGAGATCAAGCTCGGGGACCTGTCTGCGGTCAGCCTCGAGCGCGTGTCGACCGAGGTCAGCGACGCCGCAATCGACAAGACCATCGACATCCTGCGCAAGCAGCGCCGCACTTTCGCCCAACGCCCGGCCGTCGAAGGCGCTGCCGAGAGCGATCGCGTGACGATCGACTTCGAAGG
Source organism: Burkholderiales bacterium (assembly GCA_031421955.1). GTDB lineage: Bacteria > Pseudomonadota > Gammaproteobacteria > Burkholderiales > Burkholderiaceae_C > CADEEN01. Next base: position 7,116 of record JANOPR010000048.1, on the reverse strand, counting down.
CAAGATCGACGGAGAGCCGTTCGCGGGTGGCAAGGCGGAGGCCTTTCAATTCATCATCGGCGAAGGCCAGATGCTGGCCCAGTTCGACACCGGCGTGCGCGGCATGAAGGTCGGGGAGAGCAAGACCTTTGCGGTGGCGTTTCCGGCGGACTACCACGGCCAGGACGTGGCCGGCAAGGAAGCCGATTTCCTCGTCACGATGAAGAAGATCGAGTCGCAAACCTTGCCGGTCGTCGACGAGGCGCTGGCCAAGTCGTTGGGCATCGCGGGCGGCACCGTCGACGCGCCGCGTGCGGACGTAAAGAAGAACCTGGAACGCGAAGTCAAGTTCCGCGTTCTCGCGCGCAACAAGTCGGCCGTGATGGACGCACTCCTTGCCAGCGCCGAACTCGACCTGCCTCAGGCCCTGGTTGTCAACGAGACCGAGCGCCTGGTGGAGTCGGCACGTGCCGATCTGAAGCAGCGCGGCGTCAAGGACGCAGCAACCGCGCCGATTCCGGCCGAGTTGTTCACGGCCCAGGCCGAGCGCCGTGTTCGCTTGGGCTTGGTGGTGGCCGAACTGGTGCGCTCGCAGAACCTGCAGGCCAAGCCCGAGCAGCTGCAGGCGCACATCGAAGAGATGAGCCAGAGCTACGAGAAGCCGGCCGAAGTGATGCGCTGGTACCTGAGTGACCGCCAGCGCATGGCCGAGGTCGAAGCCGTCGTGATCGAGAACAATGTGGCCAACCATGTGTTGACCACCGCCAAGGTCACCGACAAGGTGCTGCCCTTCGACGACCTGATGACGGCCTGACGACACTGGCACGAGAAGGCGCCGCGCCACAGGGCTCGGCGCTTTTTTCGTTTTGTGGCGACATAATCGCCAGATGGATCGATCACCCAAGGATTGAAATGAGCGCGCTCGAAACGCAAGCATTGGGCATGGTGCCCATCGTCATCGAACAGTCGGGCCGCGGCGAGCGCTCCTACGACATCTACAGCCGCCTGCTGCGCGAACGCATCGTGTTCCTGGTCGGGCCGGTGAATGACCAGACCGCGAACCTCGTCGTCGCGCAATTGCTGTTTCTGGAGAGCGAGAACCCGGACAAGGATATCGTCCTTTATATCAACTCTCCCGGCGGCAGCGTCAGCGCCGGCATGTCGATCTACGACACGATGCAGTTCATCAAGCCCGACGTGTCGACCATGTGCATGGGTCTGGCTGCCAGCATGGGCTCATTTCTGCTGATGGCCGGTGCCAAGGGCAAACGCCTTTCACTGCCTAACTCGCGGATCATGATCCACCAGCCTTCGGGCGGCGCCCAGGGTCAGGCGACCGACATCGAAATCCATGCACGCGAGATCATCAAGACGCGCGAGCAACTCAACAGGATCTATGCCGATCGCACAGGCCAGCCCCTGGAGAAGATCAGGGCCGATGCCGAGCGTGACTTCTTTCTCGATCCCGAGGAAGCCAAGGCCTACGGCCTGATCGACCAGGTCATCGACAAGCGGCCGTAGATGGCGATTGCAGGGCACCCACGGCGTTTCCTCGGCGCGGCCGGTGGCGAGCCGCCCAGGTCCGCCCTGTGGGTGCGCAGTTCAAGGCGTGATTCACGCCACGAAAAGGGGCTCTTTTCCGCGCCAAGGCCGGCGTGGCCCTTGCACTATCATTGCCTCAGTTCCCCCTAGGCCAGCCCATGCCAGAGAAAAAAGGCTCATCCAGCGAGAAGGTTCTGTACTGCTCGTTCTGCGGCAAGAGCCAGCACGAGGTGAAGAAGCTCATTGCCGGGCCGTCGGTGTTCATCTGCGACGAGTGCATCGAGCTTTGCAACGACATCATCCGCGACGAAGTGCCGGCCGATGCGCCAGGCGCCAAGGCGGCCAAGTCCGACCTGCCCACGCCCAGCGAGATCAAGGGCAACCTGGACGCCTACGTGATCGGCCAGGAGGTCGCAAAGCGCACGCTGTCGGTCGCGGTCTACAACCATTACAAGCGCCTCAAGCACATGGGCGGCAAGGACGAGGTGGAGCTCTCCAAGAGCAACATCCTCCTGATCGGCCCCACGGGTTCGGGAAAGACACTGCTCGCGCAGACCCTGGCGCGCATGCTCAACGTGCCCTTCGTGATCGCCGACGCGACGACGCTGACCGAGGCCGGCTATGTCGGCGAGGACGTCGAGAACATCATCCAGAAGTTGCTGCAGAACTGCAATTACGACGTCGAGCGTGCGCAGCGCGGCATTGTCTACATCGACGAGATCGACAAGATCTCGCGCAAGGCCGACAACCCGAGCATCACGCGCGACGTGTCGGGAGAGGGTGTCCAGCAGGCGCTCCTCAAGCTGGTCGAAGGCACGATGGCCAGCGTGCCGCCGCAGGGCGGACGCAAGCACCCGAACCAGGACTTCCTGCAGATCGACACGACCAACATCCTTTTCATCTGTGGCGGCGCGTTCGACGGCCTCGAGAAAGTGATCCAGAACCGCACCGAGAAGTCGGGCATCGGCTTCGGCGCGACGGTTCACAGCAAGACCGAGAAGCGCGTCTCCGAGGTCTTCCGCGAGGTCGAGCCGGAGGACTTGCTCAAGTTCGGCCTGATTCCTGAGCTGGTTGGCCGCCTGCCGGTGGTCGCGACGCTTGGCGAGTTGACCGAAGACGCGCTGATGCAGATCCTGACCGAGCCGAAGAATGCGCTGCTCAAGCAGTACCAGCGACTGTTTGCAATGGATGGCGTCGAACTCGAGATCCGGCCGTCGGCGCTGGCAGCGATTTCTCGCAAGGCCCTGGCGCGCAAGACCGGTGCACGGGGGCTGCGCTCGATCCTCGAGCAGTCGTTGATCGACACCATGTTCGACCTGCCCAACCTGACCGGCGTGGCCAAGGTCGTTGTCGACGAGCACAACATTGACGAAGGCAGCAAGCCGCTGCTGGTCTATCGCGAACAACCCAAGGCCAAGGCCAGTGCGTGAATGAGGCCCACCCCCGCAGCGGCCTGCGGCCACCTCCCTCTCAAGGGGGCAGCGCTGGCGGACCGGCCAAGCCGGATCCGCGGCGGTTGCTTGGCAGTCCCCAGGGGCTTTGCTGACATTGCTTGAATTTGTTGTCTCGGGCCCCACCTGGGTCTGAGAAAGAGAGGCACTTCCCCATGTCTGGACACCCTGTACTCCCCGCGGACCCGATCACGCTGCCGTTGTTGCCCTTGCGCGACGTAGTCGTGTTCCCGCACATGGTCATTCCGCTTTTCGTCGGCCGCCCGAAGTCCATCAAGGCACTCGAAGCCGCGATGGAGTCCGGCCGTCAAATCGTGCTGGTCGCTCAGAAGGCGGCCGGCAAGGACGAGCCCAAGCCCGACGACATGTTCGAAGTCGGATGCGTCTCGAGCATTCTGCAAATGCTGAAGCTGCCCGATGGCACCGTGAAGGTCCTGGTGGAAGGCACCCAACGCGCCACGACGGTCTCGGTCTCCGACAACGGTGAGCACTTCATCGCGGAGGTCACGCCGATCCCGCCGATTGCCGACACGAAGCCCGAGATCGAAGCATTGCGGCGAGCCGTGACGCAGCAGTTCGACCAGTACGTCAAGCTGAACAAGAAGATCCCGCCCGAGATCCTGACCTCGATTGCCGGCATCGACGACGCCGGCCGGCTGGCCGACACCATCGCGGCGCACCTTCCGCTCAAGCTCGAAGCCAAGCAGTCGGTGCTGGATCTGCACGACACCGGCAAGCGCATGGAGAAGCTGCTCGAGTTGCTCGAGCACGAAGTCGACATCCTGCAGGTCGAGAAGCGCATCCGCGGCCGCGTCAAGCGCCAGATGGAGAAGAGCCAGCGCGAGTACTACCTCAACGAGCAGGTCAAGGCGATCCAGAAGGAACTCGGCGATGGCGAGGAGGGGGCCGACCTCGAGGAACTCGAGAAGAAGGTCATCGCCGCCAAGATGCCCAAGGAAGCGCGCAAGAAGGCCGACGCCGAACTGAAGAAGTTGAAGCTGATGTCGCCGATGTCGGCCGAGGCCACAGTCGTGCGCAACTACATCGACACTCTGGTCGGCCTGCCCTGGAGCAAGAAGACGAAGATCAAGCATGACCTCGGCTTTGCCGAGGACGTGTTGAATGAAGATCACTACGGCCTGGACAAGGTCAAGGACCGCATCCTCGAGTACCTCGCGGTGCAGCAGCGCGTCGACAAGGTCAAGGCGCCGATCCTGTGCCTGGTGGGCCCTCCTGGCGTGGGCAAGACCTCGTTGGGTCAGAGCGTGGCCCGAGCCACAGGGCGCAAGTTCGTTCGCATGGCCCTGGGTGGCATGCGCGACGAGGCCGAGATCCGTGGCCACCGCCGCACCTACATCGGTTCGATGCCGGGCAAGGTGCTGCAGAGCCTGTCCAAGTCGGGCACGCGCAATCCGCTGTTCCTGCTCGACGAGATCGACAAGCTGGGCATGGACTTCCGTGGCGACCCGTCGAGCGCGCTGCTCGAGGTGCTGGACCCCGAGCAGAACCACACCTTCAGCGACCATTACGTCGAGGTCGACTTCGACCTGTCCGACGTGATGTTCGTCGCCACTTCGAACTCGATGAACATTCCGCCGGCGCTCCTGGACCGCATGGAAGTGATCCGTCTGGCTGGCTACACCGAGGACGAGAAGCTCAACATCGCGCTGCGCTATCTCTGCCCGAAGCAGGCCAAGAACAACGGTGTCAAGCCAGAGGAAATGGACATCACCGAGGGCGCGTTGCGCGGCATCATCCGCTATTACACGCGTGAGGCCGGCGTGCGATCTCTCGAACGCGACATCTCCAAGATCTGCCGCAAGGTGGTCAAGGGCATCCAGCTGAAGAAGTACGACGGCCAGGTCGTCGTGACCGAGGACAACCTCAACGACTTTCTGGGCGTGCGCAAGTTCGACTACTGGCGTGCGGAGTAGAAGAACCAGGTCGGCCAGGTGGTAGGCCTGGCCTATACCGAGTTCGGCGGCGACCTGCTGACCATCGAGGCGGCGGTGATGCCGGGCAAGGGCAACATCATCCGCACCGGTCAGTTGGGCGACGTGATGAAGGAATCCGTCGAAGCGGCCCGTTCGGTGGTTCGCTCACGCGCCCGCCGCCTGGGCATCAAGGACGAGATGTTCGAGAAGCGCGACATCCACATCCATGTGCCAGACGGCGCGACGCCCAAGGACGGCCCCAGCGCGGGTGCGGCCATGACGACTGCGTTCGTCTCGGCGCTGACAGGGATTCCGGTGCGCGCCGACGTGGCGATGACGGGCGAGATCACGCTGCGCGGCGAAGTCACTGCAATCGGCGGCCTGAAGGAAAAACTGCTGGCCGCCCACCGCGGTGGCATCAAGACCGTGATGATCCCCGAAGACAATGTCAAGGACCTCGAGGAGATTCCCGCCAACGTGAAGAACCATCTCGAGATCGTGCCGGTGCGCTGGATCGACCGCGTCCTGGAAGTTGCGCTCGAGACCGTGCCGCAGCCGCTGACGGACGAGGAACCCGCCGTCGTGGCCAAGGTCGACGTGGCTGCCCCAGCGACGCCCACCGACAGTCGGCCGCATTGAAGTCAGGCAGCGCCCCAGAGTGAGCCGGGCCGCATGAGTTGCGGTTTTCTCTGGCTATAATGCGAGCCTCGTTGGACGTACCAACCATCGACAGATCGATGCGGGAATAGCTCAGTTGGTAGAGCGCAACCTTGCCAAGGTTGAGGTCGCGAGTTCGAGTCTCGTTTCCCGCTCCAGACACGCCCAAGGCGAGCCCCCTGCGGCTTGCCTTTTCTTTCAGTGAAGCAGACCCCGGCGCGATAGCAAAGCGGTTATGCAACGGATTGCAAATCCGTCCAGCCCGGTTCGACTCCGGGTCGCGCCTCCACTGCCCAGACGGCCCCTCGCGGGCCGTTTGCCGTTTCTGGTGGCCGGGTCATGCCCGGTGTCGCACTCAGCCTGGGCTCGAGAGCTGCGCCTGGACCCAGCGAAGAAGGTCCGCCGACGACATCGCGCCCGACTGGCGCGCGACTTCCTGGCCGCCCCGGTACAGGACCATGGTCGGGATGCTGCGGATGCGGTTGCCCACGCTGGCCTTCGGGTTTGCATCGGTTTCGACCTTGGCGAACCGCACCATCGGCAACTGGATGGCAGCGCTCGCGAAGTGCGGTGCCATCATCTTGCACGGGCCACACCACTCAGCCCAGAAGTCCACCAGCACCGGCAGATCGGTACCGGCGATGAACGCGGCGAAGTTCGCATCGGTCAGCGACATGGGCTTTGTCGGCATCAGCTCGGCGCCACAGCGGCCGCACACCGGTTGATCGCTCAGGCGCTCCTCGGGTACGCGGTTGGTGCTTGCGCACGCGGGACAGACCAGCTTCATCACTCAGCCTCCTGCCTGCGCGCCCAGTTTGCGCATGATGGTCTCCATCAGGCACCACTTCGTCAGGCCGCTTTGCAGCAGATTGACGCCGACGAAGGCGGTGAAGGCCAGCCACCATGGGCTGGCGAATACGGGACTGCCGGGAACACCCAGTGCGAGCGACAGCAGGATGAAGGCGCCCGCGAAGATGCGAACGAGTTGCCAGGATGTCATGAACTTGCTCCTTGAGTCTTGGGGTTGGATAGAACAGGGGTTGATTCGGATGTGCCCGTGATCAAGTCGACCCGCTTGCGGTAGGCCACGTAGTAGAGGATTGGAATCACCACCAACGTCAGCAGGGTGGAGACGAAGATGCCAAAGATCAGCGAGATCGCCAGCCCGTTGAAGATGGGGTCGTCGACGATGAAGAAGGCACCGAGCATCGCCGCCAGGCCGGTCAGCACGATCGGCTGTGCACGCGTGATGGCTGACTGGACGATGGCCTCCTTGAAGGCCATGCCCGAGCGGACCTGCAGGTTGATGAAGTCGACCAGCAGGATCGAGTTGCGCACGATGATGCCGGCCAGCGCGATCATGCCGATCATGCTGGTGGCGGTGTACTGCGCACCCAGCAGGGCGTGCCCAGGCATCACGCCGATGATGGTCAGCGGGATCGGCGCCATGATGATCAGCGGTGTCAGGTACGAGCCGAACTGCGCCACCACCAGCAGGTAGATCAGCACCAGCCCGACTGCATAGGCCGCACCCATGTCGCGGAAGGTCTCGT
>JANOPR010000047.1:0-1501 GCA_031421955.1 Burkholderiales bacterium | reverse complement strand
GGTCGATGCGCTGTATGCGGGCCTGAGCGAGCAGTTCGTCGAGACCGCAATGAAGTTCGAAGACGGCCGCAGCGGCAGCGTCTCGGCGACGCTGAAGATCGTCGATGCCAAGACCTTCCCGACCGTGAAGGTCGCGGCATGAGCGGTGCGGGCACCGTGGGTGGCCGGGCGATCGGCGAGATCATCCTCGACGTCAAGAACATCAGCTTGCGCTTCGGCGGCGTGAAGGCGCTCAGCGACATCAGCTTCGATGTGCGCGAGCACGAAGTGCGCGCGATCATCGGCCCCAACGGCGCCGGCAAGAGCTCGATGCTCAACTGTATCAACGGCGTGTACGAGCCGCAGCAAGGCCAGATCAGTTTCCGGGGCCGCAGCTTCAGCCACATGAACTCGCGCCAAGTCGCCGAGATGGGCATCGCCCGCACCTTCCAGAACCTGGCGCTGTTCAAGGGCATGAGCGTGCTCGACAACATCATGACCGGGCGCAACCTGCGCATGAAGACCAACCTCTTCCAGCAGGCGATCCGCTGGGGCGCCGCCGAGCGCGAGGAATCCGAGCACCGCGAGGCGGTCGAGAGAATCATCGACTTCCTCGAAATCCAGGCCCACCGGAAGACCCCCGTCGGCCGCCTGCCCTACGGCCTGCAAAAACGCGTCGATCTCGGCCGCGCGCTGGCGATGGAACCGCAGGTGCTGCTGCTCGACGAGCCGATGGCCGGCATGAATGTCGAAGAGAAGCAGGACATGAGCCGCTTCATCCTCGATGTCAACGACCAGTACGGCACCACCATCGTGCTGATCGAACACGACATGAGCGTGGTGATGGACATCAGCGACCGCGTCGTGGTGCTCGACTACGGCAAAAAGATCGGCGACGGCACACCCGATGCGGTGCGCGCCAACCCGGATGTGATCAGTGCTTACCTCGGAACGAGCCACTGATGGGATCCTTCCTCGAAACCCTGTTTGGCGGCCTGATGACGGGCATGCTGTATTCGCTCGTCGCGCTCGGCTTCGTGCTGATCTTCAAGGCCAGCGGGGTGTTCAACTTTGCCCAGGGCGCGATGGTGTTGTTCGCAGCGCTGGCGATGGCGCGCTTCTCGGAGTGGTTTCCGGCCCTGCTCGGCTTCGACAACAAATTGCTGGGCAATGTGCTCGGCTTCGCCGGCGCGCTGGGCCTGATGATCGCGGTGGCCTGGCTGATCGAGCGCCTGGTGCTCGGCAAGCTGGTGAATCAGGAGGGCATCACCCTGCTGATGGCGACGCTGGGGGTCAGCTACTTCCTCGACGGCTTCGGCCAGACCCTGTTCGGCAGCGACATCTACAAGATCGACGTCGGCCTGCCCAAGGACCCGATGTTCCTGCTGGAGAGCAGGTTCCCCGGCGGCATCCTGATCAACAAGGAAGACCTCTACGCGGCCGCGATCGCGGCGACGTTGGTGGCCGGCTTGAGCCTGTTCTTCCAGAAGACCTCCACCGGCCGCGCCCTGCGCGCGGTGGC
>JANOPR010000046.1:0-3840 GCA_031421955.1 Burkholderiales bacterium | reverse complement strand
CGGTCGCGGCCTGCCTGTGCAGGGCCTTCACGAGCGCGCCATCGGCGCGGCCGCTCTCGAGCGCCGTGACCAGCTGCGCCAGTGCGCGCCAGGCCGCTTCGCTGTGGCCGGCGAGCACGTCGAGTGACTTGGGCGCGTACGCCGACAGGTCGATGTCGGCGCGCTGCAGCATCTCGCCGATCATGCCCTGCAGTCCCATGCGCTGGCCGTCCTCGGGGCTGAAGATACGCACGCCGCAATCGGCGAGTTCGCGGATCTCGCTGGGCACGATCACGCCACCGCCGCCGCCGAAGACCTGGATCCGCTCGCCGCCGCGCGCGCGCAGCAATTCGACCATGTACTTGAAGTACTCGACATGGCCGCCTTGGTAGCTGCTGACCGCGATGGCCTGCGCGTCTTCCTGCAGCGCCGCGGTGACGATCTCATCGACCGAGCGGTTGTGACCAAGGTGGATCACCTCGGCGCCCATGCCCTGCAGGATGCGCCGCATGATGTTGATCGCCGCATCGTGGCCGTCGAACAAGCTGGCCGCGGTGACGAAACGCAGCTTGTGCTTTGGCCGGTAGGCGGCCAGGGCTTTAGCGTCAGCGGACAGGTCGGTCATGGCGGCGCTCGGTAACGGGGGCCAACGGAGTGTGCGGGGGCGATCGAGTCGGTGGAATTGACGTTGACGTAAACGTCAATTGCAATGATGCCACCGATGGCCGCGCCTGCGCTGCCGTGGGCGGAACCGTCATGGTTTGCCCGCAGTGCGCACGGCGCGTCGGCGGAAGTCTGCACAATCGGCCCATCATGCTGTCCCCACCTCGTGCCACGCCGCCACTGCGCACCGCATCTGGCCATGCCGAAATGGCCAAGCGCGGCCGGCGGCTTTCGCAGCGCCACCGCACGGTGCTGCTGTTGGTCGACGGCCGCCGCAGCGAGGGCGACATCCGCACGCTGGCCGCCAAGGCCGGCGCGGGCCCCGAGTGCCTGGACGACCTGCAGGCGATGGGCCTGGTGGCCCTGCCCGGCAGCGCGGGCGCCGACGCGATGGTCACGGAAGCGGCGGGCGCGGACTCCGCCCTGCTGGCCTCGTCGCAGTCGCTGCATGGCGACTCGAGCTGGTCGGTGCTCGACGACGAGGCCGGGGCCGGCGTCGATCGCCCGCTGGCCGAGGCGCGCGAGTTGCTGATGCGCGCGGTGCGCCAGGAAGCCCCGCTGAGCGGCACGCTGACCCTGATCAGGCTCAAGCGCGCCACCACGCGCGAGAGCCTCGAAGCGCTGCTCGACGAGGTCGAACAACGCCTGCGCCGGCCACGCCGTCAGATCATCGCGGCACAGACCATGCGCCATGTGCGGCACCTGCTCAGCCTGCCAACCGCCTCGCGGCCGCCGCAATGAGCCGCCCACTTCGCGCATGACGTTCATCGCCATCGACATTGGCAACTCGCGGCTGAAATGGGCGCAGTACGCGTCGCCGCAGGCCGGCGCGCCGGTACTGGCCCATGGCGCCGTGTTCCTCGAGACCATCGACACGCTGGCCGACGTGCAATGGCGCCCGCTCGCAGCACCGGGCAGCATGCTCGGCTGCAACGTGGCGGGCGACGCGGTGCGGCGCCGCGTCGAGGAGCAGTTGGAGCTGTGGGACGTGGCGCCGCGCTGGCTGGTGCCCTCCGCGCACGCGGGCGGTGTGGTCAACGGCTACGAGCACCCGACCCGCCTAGGCTCGGACCGCTGGGCGGCCTTGATCGGTGCGCGCTGGCATGTCCAGCAACGTGCAAAGCGCCAGGGCCAGGCCGAACGCCCTGCGCTGGTGGTGATGGTCGGCACGGCGGTCACGGTCGACTCGCTCGACGCCGCGGGCCGCTTCCTGGGCGGGCTGATCATGCCGGGCTTTGGCCTGATGCTGCGCGCGCTCGAACAGGGCACCTCCGGCCTGCGCGTGCCGACCGGCGAAGTGGTCGACTTCCCGACCAATACCAGCGACGCCCTGATGAGCGGCGGCGCCCACGCCCTGGCCGGCGCCATCGAGCGCATCCACCGCAAGCTGGTCGCGCGTTGCGGCGCCGAACCCCTGCTGCTGATGACGGGCGGCGCGGCGGTGAAGATGGCGCCGATCACGGACCTGCCCTTCGAGACCGTCGACTCACTGATCTTCGACGGCTTGTTGGCGCTGCAGTCGCACCGCCTCGCGCTTTAGTTGCCCACCCCCGAAGCGCCTTCGGCGCTCCCCCTCAAGGGGGCCACGCCAGCGGCCGGGCAAAGCCCGATCCGCGGCGTGCGCTTGGTTGTGCGCGCCGTTGCCTACTTGCGCCGGAGCGTCGGCGCACCGGCATGGCAAGACGCCTGAAGCCTGAACTGCTTACAGGATGTACCGCGAGAGGTCCTGGTTGCCGGCCAGTTCGGCCAACTTGGCGTTCACAGCCGCGGCGTCGATGGTGACGTTGCCGGTGCCGTGCTGCGGCGCATTGAAGCTGATTTCGTCGAGCAGGCGCTCCAGCACGGTGGCCAGGCGGCGGGCACCGATGTTCTCGGTGCGCTCGTTGACGTCAAAAGCAATCTGGGCGAGCTGACGCACGCCGTCAGGCGTGATCGTCAGCGCCACGCCGTCGGTGGCCAGCAGGGCCTGGTACTGCTTGACCAGGCTGGCGTCGGTGCTGCTGAGGATGGCCTCGAAGTCGTCGACCGTCAGCGCGCCGAGTTCCACACGGATCGGGAAGCGTCCCTGCAACTCCGGGATCAAGTCACTCGGCTTGGCCACGTGAAAGGCGCCACTGGCGATGAACAGGATGTGGTCGGTGTTGACGATGCCGTACTTGGTGCTGACCGCGGTGCCCTCGACCAGCGGCAGCAGATCGCGCTGAACACCCTGGCGGCTGACCTCGGCGCTGCTGCCGTCGCCGCGCGAGGTGACCTTGTCGATCTCGTCGATGAAGACGATGCCGCTGCCCTCGACCAGCGCCAGCGCGGCGGCGCGGATCTCGTCTTCATTGACCAGCTTGGCGGCTTCCTCCTCGACCAGCAGCCTGAGCGCCTCGCCGATCTTGAGCTTGCGCGTGGCCTTGCGCGCGCCGCCCATCTGCGCGAACAGGCCCTTGAGCTGCTCGGCCATGTCTTCCATGCCCTGCGGCCCGAGCACCTCGAGCGCCTGCCGCGCCTGCGCGACCTCGATCTCGATTTCCTTGTCCGCCAGCGTGCCTTCGCGCAGGCGCTTTCTCAACACCTGGCGTGCGGTGCTGTCGCTCGCCGTTGCCGCGCCGGCATCGCCCCGCGCGCTCGGGATCAGGATGTCGAGCACCCGGTCCTCGGCTGCGTCCTCGGCCTGCGCACGCTTGTCGAGCATCTGCCGCGCGCGCTCCTGCTTGACGGCCACCTCGACCAGATCGCGCACGATCGAGTCGACGTCCTTGCCGACGTAGCCGACCTCGGTGAACTTGGTCGCCTCGACCTTGATGAACGGCGCATTCGCCAGGCGCGCCAAGCGGCGCGCGATCTCGGTCTTGCCCACCCCGGTGGGGCCGATCATCAGGATGTTCTTGGGCGTGATCTCGTTGCGCATCGCCGGGTCGACCTGCTGGCGGCGCCAGCGATTGCGCAAGGCAATCGCGACGGCACGCTTGGCGGCCAGCTGGCCGACGATGTGCTTGTCGAGTTCGGAAACGATCTCGCGAGGGGAAAAGTCATTGCCCATGACGTTGCTCAGAGCTTCTCGATGATGACGTTGTGGTTGGTGTAGACGCAGATGTCGGCGGCGATGCCCATCGATTTGCGGGCCACCGCTTCGGCATCCATGCCGTCAATGTCGATCAGGGCGCGCGCCGCGGCCAGCGCGTAATTGCCGCCCGAGCCGATGCCGAT
>JANOPR010000045.1:0-2517 GCA_031421955.1 Burkholderiales bacterium | reverse complement strand
TGCAGCCAGCGCGGCGGCTTCATGCCCATGCCCACGCCCGCGGCGGTGCCGGTGGCGATCACGTCGCCCGGCAGCAGCGTGATGCCGCGCGAACAGGTCTGGATCAGGGTCGGGATGTCGAAGATCAGGTCGCTGGTGCGCGCGTCCTGGCGCAATTCGTCGTTGACCCAGCAGCGCACGCGCGTGTCGCTGCCGTCGAGTTCGTCGGCGGTGACGATCCAGGGCCCCATCGGGCAGAAGGTGTCGAAGCTCTTGCCCAGGTCCCATTGCGCGTGGCGCATCTGCACGTCGCGCGCGGTCACGTCGTTGATGATGGTGTAGCCAAAGACATGCTGCATCGCGTCAGCGCGCGATATGTTCTTGCCGCCCTGGCCGATGACGACGGTCAGCTCGGCCTCGTAGTCGATCTGCGACGACACGGCCGTGCCGGGCAGGTGCACCTCGGCGCCGGGCCCGACCACGGTTTCGGGCGCCTTGGTGAAGACGATCGGCCAGGCCTGCGCGTCGGCCGTGTTGTCCTTGAACACGGTTTCGCGCAGCTCTTTTGCATGCGCGTGGTAGTTGCGGCCGACGCACCACAGATTGCGTCGTGGCTCCGGCAGCGGTGCGATCAGGCTCGCCTGCGCGAGTGCGACGCGACCGTTGATGGCCGGCAGCGGCGCGGTTCCGCGCTCGATGATCGCGAGCGCGCCGCGATGGCCGTCCACATCGAACAGCTCGATGGTCTTGCCGTCCGCGGCGAGCCTGCCGACGCGGCGCTGGCCCTGGAATTGAATCGTGACGAGGCGCATGAAGTGCTTCGGTGTGGAGTCGCCCAAATGCTACCATTTCGAACCATGGACGCCGCGGCCCAGCTCCGAGAGACGATTCTCGCCAACCTGCGCTCGCGCACCTGGCGCGCCGGGCAGCAGTTGCCCACCGAGCGCGCGTTGGGGGCCCAGTTCGGACTCAGCCGCTCGACCGTGCGCCGCGTGCTGCAGGATTTCAAGCGCAAGCAGCTGATCACGCAGACGGTGGGCAGCGGCACCTATGTCTCCGATCAGGTGCACGAGGCGCTGGTCGATCTGGCGCCCGGCGGTCCGGCGCGCAGCGTCAGCCCGGCCGACCTGATGAGTGCACGGCTGGTGCTCGAGCCGGCGATGATCGAGATGGTGATCGGCAGCGCCACCGCGGCCGACTTTGCGCGCATGGACGAGTGCAATGACCAGGCCGAGGCGGCGACCACGCTGGAGGCCTTCGAGCATTGGGACGCCCAGCTGCACGAGGCGATCGCCGAGGCGGCTCACAACGGCTTCATCACCGGAGTCTTTCGGCTGGTGAGCCAGGCGCGTGCGCATGGCGAATGGGGCGTGCTCAAGCGCCGCAGCGCGACCGCCGAGCGCCGGCTCGAGTACCAGCACGAACACCGCGCCCTGGTGGCTGCGCTGAAGGACCGCGACGCCGAGCGCGCCCGCGCGCTTTGCCTGGCGCATCTGCTGCATGTGCGCGCCAACCTGCTGAAATACTGAACCGCGGGTCTGCCGCATTGACCGCGCCATAGGGCGCCGCTAGAGTGGTTCAGTTCTGGTACCAGAACGTACCAATCGGAACCAATTGACCGTGGAGACGCGCATGACCCAAGCCCTGCCCCGTGCTTTCTGGTGCCTGCCGCTGCTGGCCGCGTTGTTCGGCCTGGGCCTGCCGGCACACGCGCAGGACTACCCGAACAAGCCGGTGCGCATCATCGTGCCCTTCGCGCCCGGGGGCTCGGCCGATGTGTTCGGCCGCTTCCTGGCGCAGCGCCTGCAGGAGGCGCTCGGCCAGACCTTCGTGATCGACAACCGGCCCGGCGCCGGCTCCGTGATCGGCACCGATGCGGTGGCCAAGAGCGCGCCCGACGGCTACACGCTGCTGCTGATGTCGAACACGCACACGGTCAACGAGTCGCTGATCCCGACCAAGCCGTTCCAGTTGATGCGCGACTTCGCGCCGATCGCGCCGATCAACTACTCCGACCTGGTGCTGGTCGCCAAGGCCGCCTTGCCGCAGAGCACGCTGCCCGATCTGATCAAGGCCGCCAAGGCCAAGCCGGGCGGCATGTCGTACGCCTCGTCCGGGCCGGGCACGCCGTATCACATGGCCGGCGAGCTGTTCAAGGCGATGGCCGGCGTCTCGATCGTGCACATCCCCTACAAGGGCAGCGCCGGCGCGCGCACCGACGTGCTCGGGGGCCAGGTCGAGATGATGTTCGACGCCATCCCGACGATGAGCGAGCATGTCAAGGGCGGCAAGGTCAAGGCGCTGGCCACCACCGGCAAGCAGCGCTCGGCCGTGCTGCCCGATGTGCCGACCGCCCATGAAGCGGGCGTCCCCGGCTACGAGGCCACGCTGTGGCTGGGCCTGATGGCGCCCAAGGGCACACCGGCGGCGATCATCGCCAAGCTCAATGCCGAAGTGGCCAAGATCACCGCTAACCCTGAAGTCCGTCGCACCTGGACGGCGCAAGGCACGACCGCCATGACGATGGGCGTGGACGAG
>JANOPR010000044.1:0-4297 GCA_031421955.1 Burkholderiales bacterium | reverse complement strand
CCGAACATCACCATGCTGGTCAGCGGCACATGCTTGCCGTAGGTGCGCACACTTTCCTCGACCTGCGCAGCGAGTTCGCGGGTGGGCGTGAGGATCAGGGCGCGGATCGCCACGCGACCGCGCGCATCGCGCTTGGATGGCACAGCCATCAGACGCTGCAGCATCGGCAGCACGAAGCCCGCCGTCTTGCCGGTGCCGGTTTGCGCGCCGGCCAACAAGTCGCCGCCCTTCAGGACAGCGGGAATGGCCTGGACCTGGATCGGCGTGGGGGTGTCGTAGCCGTGTTCGTGAACAGCGCGCAGGAGTGGCTCGGCCAGGCCGAGGTCAGTGAAATTCATTGGATTGGGAGGCCCATGGGGCCGTAGTTCGCTGCCTGCTGTCACCCATTGCGGGTGCACCAGTCGGTAGGCGCGAAAGATTTGAGGCGTCGGAATCGACCGCGCGGCGATGACTGGAAGCCGCTGCGCAGCCGCGATTGTACCTGCTGCGGTCCTCGGGCCAGCGCCGGGCCGCTCCCAAGCGGCCCGAGCTCCCCTCGGGGGGCGCGAGCGCAAGCGAGCTTGGGGCCGTCAGCTCGGCATCGGCCGGTGTGCGTTAAGGCGCAGCCAGCCGCGCACGATGCGATAGATCGCCCACAGTCCCAGCATCAGCATGCCCAGCATCCAGGTGCCAAAGCCGATGATGACCAGCGTCAACGGGATCGAGACAATGGCCACCAAGGCGGACCAGGCCAGGGCGTACCAGAAGGTGCGGATCTGCCAGTCGAAGTGCGATTCGAGCCAGGTGCCGCGCGCATCGCCGCGGTAGATGTAGTTGACGACCACGGCGATGATCGAAGGCCAACCGAACAGGAACGAGCCGATCACGGTGGCTGCGCCGAACGCGCCCAGCGCCAGGCCCAGTGCGTGCAGCGCGTAGACGACATGCGTCGTGCGCACCAGCGCAGGCGAGGCTTCGATGGTCATCACGTGGTTGTTCATGCAGCGCGCTCCGGTTTGGGGATGGGCAATGATGTCGGGCCGAGTCGAAGCATGACAAGAGCCAATGCGACGAACGGCAGTCCGGCCCAGCCCAGTTGCTGCAAGCCCAGGGCGGATGCCAGCGTGCCGCCAACGATGGCGCCTGCGGCCGTGCCCAGGTAGAGCATCGAGCCGTTGAGCGAAAGCAGCAGCGGGGCTTGCGCCGGCGCCAGCGCCGCCAGCCAGGATTGCTGCGGCGCCATCATGCCAAAGCCCGCGCAGGCCCAGAGCGTCAGCACGGCCAGCATGGCCGGCCAGGAGCCGGCCGTCAGCGGCAGCAGGGCCATCATGGCGCCCAGCACGCTGAGTTGCACGCTGAGCGTGCGCCGGCTGCCAAAGCGGTCATTCAGCTGGCCACCGATCAGCGTGCCCGCAACGCCGGCCAGGCCAAACAGGGACAGCGTGATTGACAGCCGCTCGCCGCTCATCGGCAACAGCGCCTGCAGCACCGGGCCGATGTAGCTGAAGACGGCAAAGATGGCGGTGAAGTACAGCAACGTCAGGCTCAGCACCAGTTGCACCTCGCGCCGGGCCAGCAATCCGCCCACGCCGGCGAAGCTGGCGCCCGGTGAAGCGATGTCGGCGGGCACGCGCAGCGCGACCGCAATGATCGCCAACCCCAATAGC
The DNA here is from genome assembly GCA_031421955.1 of Burkholderiales bacterium. Taxonomy (GTDB): domain Bacteria; phylum Pseudomonadota; class Gammaproteobacteria; order Burkholderiales; family Burkholderiaceae_C; genus CADEEN01. Next base: position 2,651 of record JANOPR010000044.1, on the reverse strand, counting down.
CCGACGATGAGCCAGATCGGTGCCTGCCAACCCCAGGCCAGGCCCAGCCATGCGCCCAGTGGCACGCCGACGACGTAGCTCAGGCTGAAGCCGAGGAAGACGAAGGCCAAGGCCTGGCCGCGCCTTGCGGGCACGACCGATGCCAGTGCGATGCCGGCGGCGATCGGCGTGAACACCGCACCCACGCCCATCAGCGCGCGGCCCATCAGCAGCGAGCCCAGGCTGCCGGCCCGCGCGCACAGCACATTGCCGAGGGCGAACAGCACCAGCGCCAGCAGCAGAGCGCGCTTGCGCGGCCAATGCCCGGTGGCCAGCAGCAACAAAGGCGCCAGCAACGCGGCGGAAAGCGCATAGGCCGTCATCGCCTGCCCGGCGGTGGCAATGCCGATGCCCAGGTCACCGGCCAGTAGCGCCAGCAAGCCGGTGATGACAAAGGCGCCGCTGCCAATCAGCAGATTGACGAGCGAAAACAGCCAGAGCGGGCGCGGCATGCGTCGATTGTCGTGCGGGCAAGAAAAAGCCGGGCCCGCGGCCCGGCTGTCGGGATGGGATGCCCGTGTGGTCGATCAGAACCCGCTGACGTTCAGGCGCCCGCCGGTGACAGTCCTGCCACTTAACGATGATGTCGGCGTGGCACTGCCGAGGATGGCGGCCTTGATCTGCGCCGCCGTCGCGCCCGGATGGGTCGATGCGTACATCGCAGCGGCGCCGGTCACGTGCGGCGTGGCCATCGACGTGCCGCTGTACGACGCGTAGCTGGCAATCGTCTTTCCCTTGCTTCTCACGGGTACCGTGGACCAGATGCCCGATCCCGGAGCACCGATGTCCACCGTGGTGGCGCCGTAGTTCGAAAAGCTCGACAGGCCGCCGGTGCTCGTGATCGAGGCGACCGCGATGATGTTGGCGTTGGCGTAGCTCGACGGGTAATGCGGGCTCGCGTCGTTGTTCACGCCGCTGTTGCCGGCCGCGGCGACGAACAGGATGTTCGCCGCGTTGGCGCGCTCGATCGCATCGGCCAACGCCTGCGAGAAGCCGCCGCCGCCCCAGGAATTATTGGTCGCCACCAGGTTGAGCGCGTGGCGCGACTTGAGGTCGGTGAAGTAGTCGACGGACTTGATGGCGTTGGCGGTCGTGCCCCCCTGGCTGCCAAGGAATTTGGCATTCAGCATTTTCACGCTCCAGCACACGCCGGCCACGCCGGTGCCGTTGCCGCCTGCCGCGCCGATGGTGCCGGCCACATGCGTGCCATGGTCGTCACCGACACCGTCGAAGATCGAACTGTTGTTGCCATCGAAGTCCCAGCCGTTCACGTCGTCGATCAGGCCGTTGCCGTCGTCATCGATGCCGTTGCCGGGGATCTCGCCTGGATTGCTGCCGATGTTGGCTGCGAGGTCGGGGTGCGAGAGCATCACGCCCTCGTCGATGATGCCGACATACACCGAGCCGCTGCAGGTGACGCTGCGCGCCCAGGCCGCGGCGGCCTGGCTGCCAAAGGCATTGGCCGGGCTGCTACTGCTGCCATACATGCCCCACAGCGAGCCGTTCGTGTAGTAGGTGTCGTTTGACGTGGCACCCCGCGTATAGACCCAGTTCGGCTCGACAAAGTCGACCGTGGGCGCGCGGGCGGCCTCGCGCATTGCCGCTGCAACGGCCAGCCCGACCGGCAGGCGCACCAGTTGCAGGTCACCCTTGCCATCATTGCGGGACGACCCGGGCCGCACGTCGTCGACGACTTGGGCGCCGAGGCCGCGAACCACCGTGTCCTTGTCGGCGTCGCTCGCGCCACGGTGGAACTGCACCAGCATCTGCCCGCCGACGAACGGCCGGTCACGCATCGATTGCGCGACCAGATCAGGGCGCCCCTGGGCCGCTGCCGGCAGCGCCGCCGCAGTCGCCAGCATTGCCGCCGCGACGGCGATGTGTTTGATCAGGGAGCGGCGGTGAATACTCGTCATGCTGAACTCCGTGGCGCCTGGGCACACAAGGTTGACAAAATGGACGGCCGATGCCAGACGATGCGGGCAGGACACGCGCGTGAATCTGAGGCGCATGGGCCTTCGCGTCAATCCTGGATTGACGCCGCTTACCCAGAATCGGGGGTCAGCGTGGCGGTGCGGCGACAATAGCGGCTGTTGCGGGCCCTCGCTTCTGGAGGGCCCGCGTTTCACTTTTTGCGCAAGAGAGACCATGGCCCAGTACGTATTCACGATGAACCGCGTCGGCAAGATCGTTCCGCCGAAGCGCCACATCCTCAAGAACATTTCGCTGTCGTTCTTCCCCGGCGCCAAGATCGGCATGCTCGGCGTCAACGGCTCGGGCAAGAGCACGCTGCTCAGGATCATGGCCGGTATCGACACCGAGATCGAAGGCGAAGCCACCGCGATGCCCGGCCTGAAGATCGGCTACCTGCCGCAGGAGCCCAAGCTCGACGCCGATCAGACGGTGCGCGAGGCGGTCGAGCAGGGCATCGGCGGCGTGCTGGCGGCCAAGAAGCGCCTGGACCAGGTCTATGCCGAGTATGCCGAGGAGAACGCCGACTTCGACAAGCTCGCCGCCGAGCAGGCCGAGCTCGAAGCCATCATCGCGGTGGCGGGCAGCGAGAACACCGATCTGCAACTCGAACTGGCGGCCGATGCGTTGCGCCTGCCACC
>JANOPR010000043.1:0-1995 GCA_031421955.1 Burkholderiales bacterium | reverse complement strand
GCCAAGCGCCTTGAGCAGCTCGACAATGCCGCTGCTGGCGCCTTGCGCGTCATACGTGTACGTCAGGTCGTTGCCGTCTTTGGACAGCTCCAGCGCGTAGGCAGCGCTCAATGCGTCGGGCAGCCGCTGCACCGGGTGCTGCAGTTGCAGCAACCGCTGCAGCAGTTGCCGGCCGAGCTCGCGGCCTACCCGCTGGAGCTGGCAAAAGACGGCCACGAGCTGACCTACACCTACGACGCGCAGCGCGGGCGCGGCGGCATCGTCGACCTGCTGAAGAGCCTGGCGGACGCGGGCATCGCGTTCAAGGACCTGCACACCACCGAGAGCTCTCTCGAAGACATCTTCGTCAGCCTGGTGTCGGAGCGGAGCACCGCGACATGAACCTGTATGCGGTCCGTGCCATCTACGGCTTCGAGATGGCCCGCACCTGGCGCACGGTGATGCAAAGCGTCATCTCGCCGGTGATCTCGACTTCGTTGTACTTCGTCGTCTTCGGCGCGGCCATCGGCTCGCGCATCCCCGAGGTCGGCGGCGTCAGCTACGGCGCCTTCATCGTGCCCGGCCTGATCATGCTCTCGCTGTTGACGCAAAGCATCTCCAACGCCTCGTTCGGCATCTACTTCCCCAAATTCACCGGCACGATCTATGAGCTGCTCTCGGCGCCGGTGTCGACGCTCGAGATCCTGCTGGCCTATGTCGGCGCGGCGGCGACGAAGTCGATCCTGCTGGGGCTGATCATCCTTGCCACCGCCGGCCTCTTTGTGCCGCTGCAGGTGGCGCACCCGCTGTGGATGCTGCTGTTCCTGGTGCTCACCGCCGTCACCTTCAGCCTGATCGGTTTCATCATCGGCATCTGGGCCGACGGTTTTGAGAAGCTGCAGGTCGTGCCGCTGCTGATCGTCACGCCGCTGACGTTTCTGGGCGGCGCCTTCTACTCCATCGACATGCTGCCGCCGTTCTGGCAGAACGTGGCGCTGTTCAACCCGGTGGTCTACCTGGTCAGCGGCTTTCGCTGGAGCTTCTACGGCCTGGCCGACGTCAGCCTGGGCTTGAGCCTGGGCATGACCACGCTGTTCCTCGTGGCGGCGCTGGCGGTCGTGGCGTGGATCTTCAAGACGGGGTACCGACTCAAGACCTGAGGTCTTGAGTGCCCGAGTCACGCGCCGATCACGGCGCGACGCGTCTGGGGGGCAATGCCCCCTCAAGACCCGCCCGCCGAAATCACGCCAGATCGAAGCGATCCAGGTTCATCACCTTGTTCCACGCCGCCACGAAGTCACGCACGAACGCCTGCTTGGCGTCGCTGCTGGCATAGACCTCGGCCAGGGCCCGCAGTTGGGAGTTCGAACCGAAGACCAGGTCGACGACCGTGCCCGTCCACTTGAGCTTGTCCGTCGTGCGGTCGCGGCCCTCCAGCACGCCTTCCGAGGTGGCGGACTTCTGCCACTTCGTGCCCATGTCCAGGAGATTGACGAAGAAGTCGTTGGTCAGGGTGCCGGGCTGCCTGGTGAAGACGCCGTGCTGGGCCTGCCCTACGTTGGCGTTCAGCGCGCGCAGGCCGCCGACCAGCACCGTCATCTCCGGCGCGGTCAGCGTCAGCAGGTTGGTCCGGTCCAACAGCAGCTCGGCCGCCGAGCCCTCGCTTGCCTTGCGAACGTAGTTGCGGAACCCGTCAGCCATCGGCTCCAAAGGGGCGAACGAGTCGACATCGGTCTGCTCCTGCGACGCGTCCATGCGCCCGGGCGAGAAGGGCACCTTCACCTCCACGCCGCCCTTCTTCGCCGCGGCCTCGATGGCGGCGCAGCCGCCCAGCACGATCAGGTCGGCCAGCGAGACTTTCTTCTTGCCGCCCTGCTGCGCGCCGTTGAAGTCCTTCTGGATCGCTTCCAGCGCCTGCAAGACACCCGCCAGTTCGGCCGGCTGATTCACTTCCCAGTTCTTCTGCGGCGCGAGGCGGATGCGCGCCCCGTTGGCGCCGCCGCGCTTGTCGCTGCC
>JANOPR010000042.1:0-3610 GCA_031421955.1 Burkholderiales bacterium | reverse complement strand
CGTCACGTTGGGCGGCGGCAGCTGGATCGCGAACGATGGCTTGGCGGGATCCAGGCTCGGCGCGAACAATCCAGGCTTTGCCCACTGCGCAACCCAATGGGCCTCGATGGCGGCGGGCTCGAAAGACTTGGCTAGTTCAGTCATGGGGCGGCAAGCAAGGGCAACACACGTCGACACAAACCATGTCAACGCGGGCGGGGTCTCGGGGGTTGGAAGGATTCTAGGTCGTGCTAACTTGGCGCCTGCCCAACCGAGGAGACCCGCAATGGCCCTGAATCCCCGCAAGTCCTGGCGCATCTGGGCCTGTGCCATGCCCGTTCTGCTGGCTGCCTGCGGAGGCGGCGGCGATGCCGGCCCACCGCCGCCCCAGAGTTGCACCATCGCCGGCCAGCAGGACTGGCTTCGCGGCTACATGGACGACTGGTACTTCTGGTACGCGCTGAGCCCGAAGCCGTCGCCGGCGGGATTCGGCAGCGTCGAGTCCTACTTCGATGCGCTGATCTACCGTGGCGGCCATGCCATCCCGAACGGGGGCGGCGCGCTGTGGCCGTCTGACCGCTACAGCGGCTACCAATCGACCGAGAGCTTCAATCGCTTCTTCGGCGACGGCCAGACCCTGGGCTATGGCGTCGCCGTGGCCGGTATCGAGGTGACCACGCCAACCCCGCAACCGAGTGCGCCGCTGTACGTCCGTTATGTCGAGCCCTTGTCGCCTGCGACGACCGCTGGCGTGGTTCGGGGCGATCGCGTGATGTCGATCAATGGCGTCGCAGTCGCCACCGTCATCAGCGCCAACGATTTCAGTGGCCTGACGCCCAACGCCGCCGGCGACCGCTTGACCCTGGTGCTGCGCAACGCCGTCGGTGCAGATCGCACGGTCGTGTTGACTGCCGCTGTGTACGGCCTGACGCCGGTGCAGAACGCGCAGTCCCTGCTCAGTCCAGGCAACCGCCGACTCGGCTACCTGACCGTCAAGGACATGATCAGCCAGGCCACGACGCCGTTGTCGACCGCGTTCGCCACGTTCAGGGCCAACAACACCCAGGACCTGATCCTGGACCTGCGCTACAACGGCGGCGGCCTGGTGTCGATGGGCGGCACGGTGGCCTCGTACGCTGCCGGCGCACGTGGCATCAACAGCAGCGGCACCGGCCAGGTGTTTGCGCGGCTGCTCTACAACGACCGGCACACCGACAGCAACCAGGACTTCGTCTTCAGCAACCCCGCGGCCTGGGCCGGTTTTTCCACGGTTTACGTACTGGCCGGGCCGCGCACCTGCTCGGCCAGCGAACAGGTCATCAATGGCCTGCGCGGCGTGGGCGTCAATGTGGTGGCGATCGGCGACACGACCTGCGGCAAGCCGGTCGGTTTCCTGCCGCAAGGCAACTCCTGCGGCACGACCTACAGCGTGGTCAATTTCGAGAGCGTCAACGCGCGCACCGAAGGCCGCTACTTCAATGGCTTTGCACCCACCTGCGCGGTGGCCGAAGACTTCAGCCTGCCGACCGGCCATGTCCGCGATCCGCTGCTGGTGGCAGCGGCGCACCATGCCGACAACGGCGCCTGCCCGGTCGGCACGGCCTTGCGCGAACAACCGCAGTCGCGCTACAGCACGCCCAGAGCGCGCTACAGCGGCGCCGACGGCGGCGAGCGCACGGGAATGTCGGCGCGTTGAACGCCCGAGGTTGGCGCGGTGTCCATGTCAGACTCTCCGGGTCTTGACTGGGGATTGCGATGCAAGAGGTGGATTTGTTCGTCATCGGCGGCGGTTCGGGCGGCGTTCGCGCGGCCCGGGTGGCGGCGCAGCATGGCGCGAAGGTCGCGTTGGCCGAGGAGTACCGCGTCGGCGGCACCTGCGTGATCCGGGGCTGCGTGCCCAAGAAGCTGATGGTGATGGCGTCGCGCTACGGCCAGGCCTTTGGTGAGAGTGCCGGCTACGGCTGGATGCAGTCTGCGGCGCCACGGTTCTCGTGGTCCGACCTGATGGGGCGGGTGCATACCGAGGTGGCACGTCTGGAAGAGGTCTACACCGCCAATCTGCAGCGTGCGGGAGTCGTGCTGCATGCCGAGCGGGCGGTGCTCGATGATGCGCAGACAGTTCGCCTGGCCAGCAGCGGTGAGCGCTACCGCGCGCGGCAGATTCTGATTGCCACCGGCGCGACGCCGCAGACGACGCCCGACATTGCGGGCGGCGAACTCGCTTCGACTTCGAACGACGTCTTTGAGTGGCCCGAGAAACCGCGTCACGTGGTCGTGCAGGGCGCGGGATACATCGCGCTGGAGTTTGCCTGCCTGCTGCGGCGCCTGGGCTCTGACGTCACGATCGTACTGCGGGGCGACCGCGTGCTGCGCGGTTTCGACGACGACGTGCGCAGCCACCTGCAGGCCGAACTGGAGGTCCAGGGCATCCGCCTGCTCAACCGCGCGTCGTTGGCGGCGATCGACGCCAGGCGCGACGGCCTGACGGTGTCGCTCGACAACGGCATGGTCCTGAATGCCAACGCGGTGCTGCGCGCGCTGGGACGCACGGCCAACACCACGGGCCTCGGGCTCGAGCAAGCCGGTGTCGCGCTGGCCGCGAACGGTGCCGTCCTCGTGAGCCTGGACGGCCGCAGCTCGGTGACGCATATCCACGCCATTGGCGACGTCACCAACCGGGTGCAGTTGACACCGGCGGCCGTGCGCGAGGGCCAGGCCTACGCCGACACGATGTTCGGCGGGCGCAGCGGCACGCGGCTGTCGCACCTCGGACCGCAGGCGATCGTGCCGCTGGCGGTGTTCACCACACCCGAGGTCGGCAGCATTGGCCTGAGCGAGACCGAGGCGTTGGCGATCCACGCCGACATCGACATCTACGCCAGCACCTTCAAGCCGATGAAGTCGGCATTCGCCGGCAGCGCCGAGCGCATGCTGATGAAACTCGTCGTGCAGCGGCCGAGCGGCCGCGTGCTCGGCTGCCACCTCGTCGGGCCCGAAGCGGCCGAGATGATCCAGCTGGTCGGCGTCGCGCTCACGCTGGGCGCGACCAAGGACGACCTCGACGCCACGCTGGCCGTGCACCCGACTGCCGCCGAGGAGCTGGTGACGATGCGCACGCCGACGCGCCAGCATGGCGCGCGCCGCGGCGCTACATGAACAGGTGCTCGCCCGCGTTCTCGCCGCCCAGCACCACGTAGTTCACCTTCTTCAGGTCGGCGAGCTGGCTGCCGCCGGCATAGCTGATCGAACTTTGCAGGTCCTCGCGCATTTCGCGCAGGGTGTCGGCGAGTTGGCCCTTGATCGGTTCCAGGATGCGCTTGCCCTCGACATGCTTGTACTCGCCCTTGTTGAAGTCGGAGGCGCTGCCGTAGTACTCCTTGTAGAGCTTGCCGTCGACCTCGACCGTCGCACCGGGGCTCTCTTCATGGCCCGCAAACAGCGAGCCCACCATCACCATCGCGGCGCCGAAGCGCACGCTCTTGGCGATGTCGCCGTGGTGGCGGATGCCGCCGTCGGCGACGATCGGTTTGGTCGCCACACGCGCGCACCACTTCAAGGCCGAGAGCTGCCAGCCGCCGGTGCCGAAGCCGGTCTTCAGCCGTGTGATGCAAACTTTGCCCGGGCCGATGCC
>JANOPR010000041.1:0-20575 GCA_031421955.1 Burkholderiales bacterium | reverse complement strand
CTCGCGACCGCAGGCGCGAATGATCACGTGTTCAGGCGCTCTTTCTTTGGTTACTTTCTTTCTGAGCCAGCAGAAAGAAAGTGACTGCCTGCCGGGGCACACCCGGCGCCGACTCAGGCATGAGAAGAACCTACGCCGTAGCGCGCCGACGAACGCAGTCCAGGTACGCATGCCCGTCCGGCGGCAGCCCGGAGCGCTGCGAGGTCCAGATCATGTCGCCCAGGCACTCCATCACCTGATGCTGGGCCTCGTGGCCTGAACCCAGCCGGGCGGCGAGCAACTCGTAGGCCTGCTTGATGCCGCGCGGCTGGTCGATCGCCACCTGCTCCGTGATCGTCAGGTGCATCGACAGGTGCAGGAACGGGTTGCTGCGCCCGTCTTCGACGGTGTAGCTCGCGGCCAGTGCCGCGTCCAGGTCGGCCAGTTCGGCCTGGTACTCGGGGTGTTCGGCGATCCATTGCCCCGCCAGCGTCTCGATCGGCGTCAGCGGCGCGCCGCGCCGCTGCTTGTCGTGCGTTTCGCAGAAGAATCGGCGCACATCGTGCTGCGAAGGGCTGAACATGGTCTGACAATTGTGCGGTCTGTCGACAAGGTCGCCGATGTTCATCACCGATCCCTGGTTCTACGCTGTCGCGGTGCCCGCGGTGCTGCTGATGGGCCTGGCCAAGAGTGGCTTCCTGATGGGCTTCGGCGCCATGGCCACACCGCTGATGGCGCTCGCGCTGCCCGTGCCGCAGGCTGCGGCGCTGATGCTGCCGCTGCTGCTGGTGATGGACGTGACCGGTGTCGGGCAACTCTGGCGCGAGCGCGACCGCACGCTGCTGCGCCTGCTGGTGCCCGCGGGCCTGGTCGGCACCGTGGCGGGCACGCTGCTGTTCGGCTGGGTGTCGGTCAAGGCCATGGCGGCGGTGGTCGGTGGCCTGACCCTGTTGTTCCTGGCCCAGCGCCTGCTGTTCCCGCAGCGACGCGACGCGCCGCCGCCGTCCAGGCCGGTGGGCTTCGCGCTCGGCGTGGCCGCCGGCGTCACCAGCTTCGTGGCCCATGCCGGCAGCCCGCCGCTGCAGGCCTATGTGCTGCCGTTGCGGCTGGACCCGATCCGGCTGACGGCCACGATGGCGGTGCTGTTCGGCGTGCTCAACCTGTCGAAGTGGATTCCCTACGCCTGGCTCGGCCTGTTCGATGCGCGCAACCTCGCAACCTCGCTGGCCCTGGTGCCATTGGCGCCCGTGGGGGTCTGGGTGGGCGTGTGGGCGACGCGGCGCATCGACCCGGCCTGGTTCTACCGCATCGCCTACAGCGGCATGTTCCTGACGGGGGTCAAGCTGCTGTGGGACGGGCTGCGCTGATTTGCCGCGTCGTCACACGCCAGACTCGTTCTCGGCCGAACCCGCCCAGTCACTGTCTTTTCGCCGACTGTCCTTGCGTTCGCGCTCGTCGGCCATGAATTGCTCCATCTGCTGGCGGCCGATCTTGGACAGCGCGATCAGCTTGGACTCGTCGCGGAAATGCGGCGCGGACTCTTGCAGTTGCTCGAGGTTGTGGCGGCGAAAGCGCAAGGCCAGGTTGCGTGCTTGGTGCCGCTCGTAGCCCAGCGCTTCGAGGGTTCTGCGCCCGCTCATCAGTGCGGAGTCGAAGGTCTCGCGTTCGATGTGGGCGACACCTCGGTCGTTGAGTTGGTACCAGTGCTGCACATTGCGTGCGCGCGCCACGATCGTCAACTGCGAAAAGTGTTCGCGCACCAGGTCCACCAGCGCCAGGCTTTGCTCGACATCGTCGATGGCCACCACCAGCACCCGCGCTTGGGCTGCGCCGGCCATGCGCAGCAGGTCCAGCCGGGTCGCATCGCCATAGTGGGCCCGCCAACCGAAGCGGCGTACGGCTTCGATCTGCTCGCCGTCGTGGTCGAGCACGATGGGCTGGATGCCATTGGCCAGCAGCAGGCGCCCGACGATCTGCCCATAGCGGCCGAAGCCGGCAATGATCACCGCTTCGCTCTGTGGCTCGTCGATCTCGGCCAACTTCACGGCCCCGCGCGCGGCCAGGCGCGGGGTGACAAAGCGGTCGACCACGAGCAGGGCCAGCGGGGTCAGCAACATCGAGATCGCCACCGACGCCACCAGGAGCGAGGAGGTGGGGGCGTCGATCACGCCCGCCTGCGCTGCGGCTTGAAAGACGACGAATCCGAACTCGCCGCCCTGAGCCAGCAGGATCGTGAACAGCGGGCGCGTGGCCAGCGGCAAGGACATCGTGCGCGCCATCACGATCAGCACGAACGCCTTGAGCGCCACGAAGCCCAGCACGATGGCCGCCACAAGCCCCGGCTGCGCCAGCACCACCGCGAAGTCGATGCTCATGCCCACGGCGATGAAGAACAGGCCGAGCAGCAGGCCCTTGAACGGCTCGAGGTCGGTCTCGAGTTCGCGCCGGTACTCGCTCTCGGCCAACAGCACGCCCGCCAGAAACGCGCCGAGCGCCATCGACAGGCCGACCGAATGCATCAGCGCCGCAGTTGCGACGACCAGCAGCAGCGACGCGGCGGTGAAGATCTCGGGCGTGCGGCTGCGGGCAATCCAACGCAGTGCCGGCCGCAGCGCCAGGCGCCCGCCGATGAGCAACGCGCCGATGACGCCCGCGGCCTGGGCGATCGCGACCCACACGCTCCCGCCCTGGCTGTCGACGGCCTGCCCTGCGGCCGCCGGCAACAAGGGCAGCAGGGCGAGGATGGGAATTGCGGCGATGTCCTGGAACAGCAGCACGCCCAGCACGCCCTTGCCGGTGGCGGTCGGCTGCAGATTGCGCTCGGCCAACACAGCCAGCCCGATGGCGGTGGACGACATCGCCAGGCCCAGCGCGGCAGCCAGTGCGACGGGCCAGCGCACGCCCAGAGCGATCCCGGCCGCCGTGATCAGGACTGCACTGGCCAGCAGTTGCAGCGAGCCCCAGCCAAAGATCGGCCGGCGCATGGCCCACAGGCGCCGCGGTTCGAGTTCGAGGCCCACCAGAAACAGCATCAGGACGACGCCGAATTCAGCCACCGTGAGGATCGTCTGCGCATCGCTCACGAGCGCCAGGCCCCAGGGTCCGATGACGATGCCGGCCACGAGGTAGCCGATGATCGAGCCCAGTCCGAGCGCGCGCGCCAGTGGCACGGCGATCACGGCGGCGGCGAGGTAGATCAGGCTGGTGATGAGCCAGGGGCTCGCAGGGTCCATCAATCCACCTCGCTCGGTCGGTCGAGCGCGGGCACCTCGCGCACATCGCACTGCGCGATGTCCCGGATTTCCGGCCAATCGGGATAGCTCGACAGACGTGAGGCGAACATCTGCACATGTGCGTCGACTTCGGCGTCGGTGAGGCGGTGCGCGCCGTGCAGCACCATCGGCGGCAGAAACCGCATGCCGACCAATTCGGCCGTCTGTTCGTATGGCGGCAGGAAGGCGTCGAAGAAGTAGCGGTTCAGGCCGTCGGGGCGGTAGGCCGCGGCGCTGCCGCCGGTCGAGAGCACCAGCCACAGGTCCTTGCCGCGCAATGCCGTGCCGCCGGGACCGTAAGCCCACCCGAAGGCCAGCACATCGTCGGCCCAGAGTTTGAGCAAGGGTGTCATGCCGTACCAGTGCACCGGGTGCAGCCACACGACCAGCGCCGCATCGGCCAGCGCCGCTTGCTCGGCGGCGGCATCGATCAGGTAGTCTGGATAGAGCGCATACAGGTCGCGCACCTCGACCTGCAGCAGGGCGCCGCTCGCGCTGGCCCGCGCCAGCGCGCGGGTGATGCGCGAGTGTTCGAGGTGCGGGTGGGCGCAGAGAACGACGATACGGGCCACGGACGGCGAGGGGTGGGGGTTGGCGATAGGACGCGTTCGGCGAGCCGCCGCTACCATAACCGGGAACGAGCAGGAGGAATCCGATGCCGGTGATCGTGATCGCCAACCCCAAGGGTGGCGTGGGCAAGAGCACGGTGGCGACCAATCTGGCCGGGGCCCTGGCCCGAGCCGGGCATGCCGTGATGCTGGGCGATGTGGACCGCCAGCAGTCGGCCCGCCAGTGGTTGGCCCTGCGCCCGGCGACGCTGCCGACGATCCGCGGCTGGGACCTGGCCCACGACGAAGTGGTGAGACCGCCCAGGGGCACGACCCATGTCGTGCTCGACACGCCGGCCGGTCTGCACGGCAAGAAGCTCGACGACGTGATGCGCATTGCCGACCGCGTGATCGTGCCGCTGCAGCCGAGCCTGTTCGACATCCAGGCCAGTCACGCCTTCGTGCGCGAACTCGCCGCCAGCAAACGCAGCGACCAGGTGCGCGTGGGCCTGGTCGGCATGCGCGTGCGCGAAGGCACCATTGCCACCGACCAACTGCGCCGCTTCTTCGACGAACTGGGAGTGCCGGTGCTGGCGATGCTGCGCGACACCCAGCTCTACGTGCAACTCGTGGCGCGTGGCGCCACGCTGTGGGACATTGCGCCAAGCCGGGCCGAGCGCGATCTGGCTCAGTGGCAGCCGATCCTCGATGAGGTCGGGCGCCGATGAGACGCTTTGCGAACCTGGAGGAATTGGCTGCGCAGGTGGGCCAGCCGCTGGCCGACAGCGACTGGATCCTGGTGGACCAGGCGCGCATCGATGCCTTCGCTGAGGCCACGGCCGACCGGCAGTGGATCCACACCGACCCGGCCCGTGCGGCCCAGGGCCCGTTCGGGGCGACGATTGCGCATGGATTCCTCACGCTCAGCCTGTTGCCGGCATTGCTGGCTGATGCTTATGCGGTCGACAATGTGCGCATGAGCGTCAACTACGGCCTCAACCGCGTGCGCTTTCCGGCGCCGGTGCCGGCGGGCAGCCGCGTGCGCGCCCGCGTCAAGCTGCTCGCGTTCGAGCCGTTGGCGCAGGGCGCGCAGCTCACGCTCGAAGCCACCCTCGAGCGCGAAGGGCATGCCAAGCCGGTGTGTGTGGCCGAGATGGTGGCACGCAAATACGTGCATGACGACCCCGAGCGTGCTGCGCTTGCGCCGCCCACGCAGAGCTCAGGCCACCTGGAAGCGCCCGCGCGCAACCCGAGGCCATGAAAGTCCTGCTCGTCGACGACCACCCGCTGATCCTGGCGGCGCTGCAGGGCATGATCGGCAGCCTGGGCGACGATGTGACCGTGACCGGCGTCGGCAACGGACGCGAGGCGCGCGCCGTGCTGAAGAAGGACCCCGACCAGGATCTGATGCTGCTGGACCTGCACCTGGGCGACGGCGACGGGTTTGAGTTGCTGGGCGAGTTGCGCGACAAGTATCCTGCGCTGCCGATCGTCGTCGTGTCGGCCTCCGACCGCGCCAGCGACGTGATCCGCGCCATCGACGCCGGCGCGATGGGCTTCGTGCCCAAGCGCGCGAGCAACGAGACCTTGATCGAAGCCTTGCGCCTGGTCATGTCGGGGGGCATCTATGTGCCGCCGATGACGCTGGGCATGGCAACCGCGCCGCTGGCGCTGCCGCTGGAGGGCGACACCGTCCCCGATGTGATGCGGCCGCACCCGACCGAGGATGTGCGCGAGATGACCAGCGCCGCGGGGGCCTTGCCCCGCCAGCCGCCGCCGGCATCGCTGGAGTCGCTGGGCCTGTCCAGGCGCCAGGCCGATGTGCTGGCCTACCTGCTGCAAGGCATGCCCAACAAGATCATCGCGCGCGAGATGCACCTGTCGGTGGACACGGTCAAGGACCATGTGGCGGCGGTGCTGCGCGTGCTCGGTGTCTCCTCGCGCACGCAAGCCGTGCTGGCCGTCAGCCAGATGACGCAGCAGGCAGCCGGCATCGGTCTGCCGGCCTGGAAGCGCTCGCAGCGCTGATGACGGCGCTGGGCGCGCAACCCGCGGCAAACCCGGACCCGCGCCGCGTGACTGTCGTCGACTCCGAGCGCGCCGCCGACGGTGCGGTGGTCCCTGGCACAGCCGATGCCGAGTTGCACGTCGACGGCTTGCGCGCACTCTTCGAGCAGAGCCCGGCCAGCCTGGGCGGCAACGCCATCGGCATCGCCGTGATCGGGCTGGCCTTCTGGCCGCTGGCGGCCGGGCAGCTGCTACTTGGTTGGCTCAGCACGGCCGTGCTGCTGTGGCTGGTGCGCCTGGCGCACTATCTGCGCTACCGGGCCGCGCGTGACAGCGACACGCCCACGCTGCTGGCCTGGCGCAGCAGCTGGCGCACATTGGTGCTGCTGCAAGGCGCGCTGTGGCCGCTGGCCGTCTGGCTTTTCTGGGGCCTGGGATCGCCCTTTCACACCACGGCACTGCTGCTCATCGCCGCGGCCTACATGATGGCGTCGGTGCAACTGCTGGCGCCGCAACGCAACCTGTTCATCGTCTTCACGTGCATCGTGTTCCTGCCCGTGATCGTGCGTGTGGCCAGCGACGCGACGCAACCCTGGCATTGGCAATTGGCCGGTGTGCTCGGCATGGTCTTCGTGATCGCGATGGTCATGGGCCGCGCCTACCGCGGCGCGCTGGGCCAGGCCATCGGTCTGAAGCGGCGCACGGAGCAGCTCGCCGACCAGTTGCGCGTCGAGAAGGCTGCCGCGGTTGAGGCGCGGCGCGAGGCCGAGGCCGCCAACCGCGCCAAGACGCAGTTCTTTGCCGCCGCCAGTCACGACCTGCGCCAGCCGCTGCATGCGATGGGCCTGTTTGCCGAGACGCTGCGCCAGCGTGCCAATCAACCCGAGGTGGCCTCGCTGGTCAACAGCATCAACCAGAGCGTCGAAGCGCTGGAAGGGCTGTTTGGCGAGCTGCTCGACATCACGCGCATCGACAGCGGTGGCGTGGACGTCCAGGCTGCGCCGGTGAACATCAAGGAGCTGTTCGCGCGCCTGCGGCTGAGCTTTGAGCCGACGGCGTTCGAGAAGGGCCTGGCCCTGAGCTTTCACGGCGAGCATCGCTTCGCCCACACCGATGGCCTGCTGCTCGAGCGCATCCTGCGCAACCTGGTCAGCAACGCCATCCGCTACAGCGAGGACGGCGGCGTGCTGGTGGCCTGCCGTGCGTACCGGGGCCGACTGCTGATGCAGGTCTGGGACACCGGCATCGGCGTGGCCGAGTCGAGTCTGCCGCACATTTTCGACGAGTTCTACCAGGTCCAGAGCCAGCGGCCGCTGGCGCCGCACCAGAGGAAGGGCCTCGGGTTGGGCCTGGCCATCGTCAAGCGCCTGGCCGACCTGCTGCAGGCCCCGTTGACGGTGCGCTCACGGGTCGGCCACGGCACTGTGTTCACGCTCACGCTGCCGGCCGGTCGCGAGCCGCGCGGCCTGCTCGCACCGCCAGTGGGTACCGCCACGCGCCTGGGCATCACGCTGCAAGGGCGCCGCATGGTCGTGGTCGAGGACGAGCCGGCGGTGCGCGAAGGCCTTACGGTGCTGCTCGAGTCCTGGGGCGCACAGGTCGACGCCTTCGACGATCTGGCTACGCTCGAGCGCTGGACTGCCGATAACGCTCGAGTGAGCCCCGATCTGCTGATCGTCGACTACCGGCTGCCCGCCGGCCGCACCGGCATCGACGCGTTGCGCGTCCTGCGCGCGCGCTGGCCTGAGCTCTCGCTGCCGGCCATCGTCATCACCGGCAGCAGCCTCGGCGGCCATGAGAACGAGGCGGTCCATGACGACTTCCACCTGCTGATCAAGCCGGTGGCCCCGACCAAGCTGCGCGCGATGATCAGCTTCAAGCTGGGACTGCGCGGCGACGCGCCGCCGCGCGCAGCCCGCGGCGCTGGGGCATGAGCGCGAACAGTCCGCCGGATGAAACTGAGAGACCCGCCGCCGCGCCGCGCGGCGGTCTGGATCTGGCCTCGAGCGAACTGCGCACGGTGGTCGACCATGCCGGCGTGGGCATCGTGCTGGTTCAGCAGCGCCGCATCGTTCGTTGCAACCAGCGGTTCGCCGAAATCTTCGGCCACGCCAGTCCCGAGGTGATCGAAGGCCTCGGCACCGAAGCGCTGTACCCCGACGAGGCCTCCTTCCACGCCCTGGGCAAAGCCGCCTACCCGGTGATGGCCCAGGGTGCGCCGTTCAAGACGGAGTGGCTGCAGAAGCGCCGCAGCGGACATGTGTTCTGGGCCCACCTGACCGGTACGCTGATCGACCCCGCGGACACGGCGCGCGGCTCGGTCTGGATCATCGAGGACATCGACTCCCAAAAGACTGCCCAAGCCGCGTTGCTGGCGGCCCGGGGTCAACAGGACCTGATCCTGGACAACGCCATGGTCGGCATCGTCTTCCTGCGCGAGCGCCGGGTCACGCTGTGCAACCGGGCCTTCGAGGAGCTGTTCGGCTACGAGCCCGGTGGCCTGGACGGCAGCTCCTCGCGCCAGTGGTACCTCAGCGATGAGGACTGGGAGGAGGCCGGCCGCCGCTGCTACGAACCCTTCGTGCGCGGTCTGGCCTTCGAGGGCGAAATGGCGCTGCAGCACCGCGCAGGCCACTCCATCTGGTGCGAAGTGCGCAGCAAGGCCATCGACCCGAAGCGGCTCGATCTCGGTTCCATCTGGATCACGATGGACATCAGCGCGCGCAAGGCGGCCGAGGCCGAATTGCGCGAGACGCAGGCGGGCCTGGAGCGGCTGGTGCAGCAGCGCACCGAGGAGTTGCACGACACGGTGCAGGCGCTCGAACAAAAGGTCGTCGAGCAACAGGCTGCCGAGGCGCGCATCCAGCGCCTGGCGCATTTCGACGCGCTGACCGGCCTGCCCAACCGGGTGCTGCTCGAGGACCGCGGCAACATCGCGTTGCGCGGCGCGAGTCGCCATGCCCGGCCGGTGGCGCTGATGTTTCTCGACCTGGACCACTTCAAGAACATCAACGACTCGCTCGGCCATCGGGTCGGTGACGCGGTGCTCGTCGAGCTGGCACAGCGGCTTCGGCGAGTCGTGCGCGAACAGGACACGGTGTGCCGCCTCGGGGGTGACGAGGTGGTCCTGTTGCTGCCGGAGACCGATGCAGCAGGTGCCGGGCGCGTTGCAGAGAAGGTGCTGGCGGTGGCGAGCGAGCCGTTTCACGCCGAGGGCCACGACCTGACGGTGACGCTGTCGGCGGGCATCGCCATGTACCCCGATGACGGCAACGACCTGGACGCGCTCTCGCGAGCGGCCGATGCCGCGATGTACCGCGCCAAGCGCGACGGCCGCAACACCTATCGCTACTTCACGGCCGAGTTGCAGGCGCAATCCGACCGTGCGCTGCGGCTGTCCAACGCCTTGCGCCGTGCGTTGGAGCGCGACCAGCTGTGGCTGGCCTACCAGCCGCAGCAGGAGCTGGCGAGCGGACGCATCGTTGGCGCAGAGGTCCTGCTGCGCTGGCAGCACCCGGAGCTGGGCGAGGTGTCACCGATCGAGTTCATCCCGATCGCCGAAAGCAGCGGCCTGATCGTGCCGATCGGCAAGTGGGTGCTGGACTGCGCGGTACGACAGCTGGCGCAGTGGATGCAGGCGGGCCTGCCGCCGCTGACGCTGGCAGTCAACCTGTCATCGGTGCAACTGCGCCAGCCTGATCTGGCCGACCAGGTGCAACAGGTGCTGCGTGAAGCCGGCGTTCCGGCGTCGCAGCTCGAGCTCGAGCTGACCGAGGGCGCCGCGATGCAGGATCCGCAGGCCGCCATCGTCGTCATGAACCAGCTGCACGCCGCAGGCGTGCAACTCGCGCTTGACGACTTCGGCACCGGCCACTCGTCACTCAGCTACCTCAAGCGTTTTCGCCTGGGAAAACTCAAGATCGACCGCGGCTTCGTACGCGACATCACCGTCGACACCGGCGACCGCGCGATCGTCGACGCGATCATCGGCGTGGCCGCCAGCCTGGGGATGCAGACCACTGCCGAGGGCGTCGAAACCGAGGGCCAGATGGCCTACCTGCGCCAGCGCGGCTGCCAGTTCATGCAGGGCTTCCTGCTCAGCCGACCCTTGACGGCAGACGCCTTTGCGGAATTCTTGCGCGCGCGCATGCCAGTGGCCGCACCCGCTTCGGCTGCGCCGTGTTGAGCCGGCTGCGGCGTCAGCTGGGCGTATACGCCAGCCGCACGTAGATCGGCGCGAAGGCCTCGGCCTGGGTCACTTCGAGCAGGCGCTCGCGAGCCAGCTCCAGCAGAGCGATGAAGGTCACGACCACCACTGGCACGCCGTGGACGGGTTCGAACAGGTCCTCGAAAAGGGCGAAGCGTCGGCCTTGCAGCTTCTTCAGCACCAGGCTCATGTGCTCGCGCACCGACAGCTGCGAGCGGCCGATGTGGTGGTGCTGCACCAGCCGCGCGCGCGCCAGGATCGCCTGCCAGGCTTGGCGCAAATCGTCGGCTGCCACGTCGGGCAGGCGCGGCGCCAGCGGCTGCTCGATCGCGACCTGGGCACGCAGGAAGTCCCGGCCCAGCACCGGCAGCGCGTCCAGGCGCGCGGCGGCCAGCTTCATCTGTTCGTATTCGAGCAGGCGTCGCACCAGTTCGGCCCGCGGGTCCTCGGGTTCCTGGCCCTGCGCGGTCTTGCGCGGGGGCAGCAGCATGCGGCTCTTGATCTCGATCAGCATCGCGGCCATCAGCAGGTACTCGCTGGCCAGCTCGAGGTTGCGGTTCCTGATCTGCTCGACATAGGCCAGGTACTGGCGCGTCACGTCGGCCAGCGGGATGTCCAGGATATTGAAGTTCTGCTTGCGGATCAGGTACAGCAGCAGGTCCAGCGGGCCTTCGAAGGCCTCGAGAAAGACCTCGAGCGCATCGGGTGGGATGTACAGGTCATGCGGCATCGCGAACAGCGGTTCGCCGTAAAGGCGCGCCACGGCGATCTCGTCCATCGCGGCAGGCGCCATCGCCGCCGCCAGCTCGGGGTCAGGCGGCGGCGGCAACCCGCCGTCCAGCGCCGGGGCGGCCGCGTTCACTTGACTTTGGTCTGGTAGACGTAGGGCTGCTGCGGCACGTCGGCGTCCTGCCAGGCAGCCTGGTCGGTACGGTCGATCGTGCGGTCCCACAGCAAGGCGCGCCCGGCGCGCTGCTCAGCCTCCAGGGTCGGCTTCCTGGCCTTGAGTTCATCGATGAACCGGGTGACGTCGGACTCGTACTTCTTCCAGAACAGCGGCATGGTGCGGGCCAGGTGCGAGCGGGGTTGGGCCATTTTAGCGGGGGCGCTTCAGGGGCCGGCCTGGCTGGCGAAAGCACCCGCCAAGGTCGGCACGATCGCGTCGTCGCCGAGCACCGCGGCAAAGCCCGAACGCCGGATCAATGACAGCGGCTGCTCGTTGACATGCGCCAGCACCAGTCGGACGCCCTGCAGTTTCAGCGTACGGTGCAATTGTTGCAGCGCGTCCAGGCCCGAGGCGTCGAGCAGCACCAGGCGGTGCATCTCGAGCACGACGACGCTCGTGCCCGCGTGCAACTGCGCCGGCAGGGCCTCGATCTTGGCGACAGCGCCGAAGAACAGCGAACCGAACAGCTCGAACACCTGCACGCCTGCCGGCAACTCCATGCCGGTGTGTGGCTTGACGCTGAACAGGGTGCTCATGCGGTAGATGAAGAACACGCAGGCCAGCACCAGGCCCACCTCGACCGCCACCGTGAGGTCGAACACCACGGTGAGGAAGAAGGTGCCGAGCAGGATGGTGCGGTAGGGGGCGCTGAAGTGCTTCAGGCGCGCGAACTCATGCCACTCACCCATGTTCCAGGCCACGAACAGCAGGATGCCGGCCAAGGCGGCCAGCGGCACATGCAGCGCCAAGGGGGCGGCCACCAGCACGATCAGCAGCAAGGTCAACGCGTGGACGATGCCCGCGACCGGCGTGGTGCCGCCGGCACGCACATTGGTGACGCTGCGGGCGATGGTGCCGGTGGCGGGCATGCCGCCGAAGAGCGGGCTGACCATGTTGGCCACGCCCTGCGCCATCAGTTCCTGGTTAGGATCGTGGCGCGGCAGGTCGGTCAGGTTGTCGGCGATGCGCGCGCACAGCAGCGACTCGATGGCACCGAGCAATGCGATGGTCACGGTCGGGATCAGCAACTGCTTGGCGCTGTCCCAGGAAAACGGCGGCAGCGCCAGTTCGGGCAGGGTGTGGGGAATGCCGCCGTAACGCGAGCCGATGGTTTCGACCGGCAGGGCGAACCACCACGCCACCAGCGTCATCGACACCAGGGCCACCACCGGCCCCGGCACGCGCGAGACGGTTTTCAGCGAACTGAGCTCGGTCAGGCGGCCCGGCAGCGTGGCGCCCGCAAACAGTCGCGGCCACAGGAACAGCCCGCCGACACAGGCCACGCCGATCGCCAAGGCGTAGGGATTGAAGCTGTCGATGTGCGCGGCCAACGCGGCGATCTGCGAGAAGAAGTCGGCCGGCATCTTGTCGATCGAGAGTCCGAGCAGATCCTTCAGCTGCGACAACCCGATCAGCACGGCGATGCCGTTGGTGAAGCCGATGATGATCGTGACCGGGATGTAGCGCACCAGCGCACCGAGCTTGAACAAGCCAAGGGCGAACAACAACACGCCGGCCAATGCCGTGGCAATCAGCAGGTTGGTCAGGCCATAGCGCTGCAGGATGCCGTAGACGATGACGATGAAGGCGCCGGCCGGGCCGCCGATCTGCACGTTGGAGCCGCCCAGCGCCGAGATCAGGAAGCCGGCCACGATGGCCGTGATCAGGCCCTGCTCGGGCTTGAGGCCGGCGGCGATCGCGAAGGCCATTGCCAGCGGCAACGCAACGATGCCGACCGTGATGCCCGCGCCAATGTCGGCCAGCGCGCGCCGGCGGTCGTAGCCGCGCAGCGCGTCAACGAGGCGGGGTCGGAAAGGGTGGAGCTGACTCGGAAACATGCAACCTCCTGGCACGCGACAACGGGATCACGACCGTCTTCGCAGGAGGCCCACAGTGGTGGCGCCGCGTCATGAAGCGCCTGCGGCGCGATGGCGGCCAGGCGCGGGTGGGACAGGGCAGGTGCACGCTCCGAGTCTAGCGCGGTGCACCTACGTGAATCGCTCAGGGGCAGCGCACGGCCGGGTTCCAGTCCGCAAACAGGCCGTTCCGGTTGGGCTGCCACATCCACACGTGCAGCGCATAGAACCGCGGCAGGCCGTAGCGGTTGCCGGCAGGCACCAGGTGGAAGGCCTGGTCGAACAGCCGCGGTGGGCGGCCGGGGTTGGCCTGATCCCACACGTCCTGGAACACGAGGTACTCCACCCCGACCAGTCGCAGTGTGCCGTTGGGCATCGGTTCGTACATCAGGGCTTCTGGCTCCTCCTCCTTGACGGTCGCATCAAGCAAGCTCCCATTCGCATAGTGGATGCCCATCGCACCCTGGCCCGGCTGGTCGATGCAGATGTTGCCGGCCACGTCCATCACCGGTGTCGGGCCGTAGCCGCCGCTCGCGCTCAGCGCCACGTTGATGTCATGGAAACGCGCTGTCGCGCGCCGCGCATCGCCGAGCGCGGCCTGCGCGCGAGGCGACAGCTGGTTTGCATCGTCGCGGGCGGCCGCGGGGGCCTGGCTCAGGGCCACGACGCAGCCGGCCAGGGCCAGCCCGAGCAAGGGCTTCATGGTCTGTCTCATGGTGGCTTCTCCTTGCCTCAGGGTTGGTAGAAATAGGGGTCGAGCACGCTCACCTCGGTGATGCGGCTCAGCGGCAGGCCGTTGCGGTCGGCGACCTTGCGGATCGCCTCGGGCGCCGGCGCGTCGTAGATGCAGAAGGTGTTCTTGCGGTCGGGGCTTACGTAGGAGTGGACCCAGGTCACGCCGTGCTCGGCGTTGTTGGCAACGACGCCGGCCACGGCCTTGCGGCCGTCGGCGTTCATCGGGATCGACAGGCCGTCGGGGAAGTTGCGTTCGATCAGGTAGCGGGGCATGGGGGTCTCCTCGTCAGGGTTCGACGGCAAGGCGCCGTCGTTGACGAGGATGGCCGCGGCGATGCCGCCCGGCTGCGGCAGGACTGCCTAGATTGGCGGCCGCGATTGCCCAGATTGCGGCACCAGACCGGCACGTTGCGCGGCCTGGATCGCGGCCACGCGCGAATCGACACCGAGCTTGGCGAACACCGCCGCCAGGTGATGGTCGACTGTGCGCACCGAGCGGCTCAGGCGTTCGGCGATCGCGGCATTGCGGTGGCCCTCGCAGAGCAGCTTCAGCACCTGCAATTCGCGCGTGGTCAGGCCGAAGGCCTGCTCGCGGGTCGACGTTCGCGGCCCGCGAGCCACCCCGCGCACGCCGGCGTCGCGCAGTCGCGCCCGCAGCGCTTCTGTCGCGGGCCGTGCGCCAAGGCCTTCGTAAACCGACAGCGCCACGCGTTGTGCGTCGACGTCACCCTCGGACAGCGCACGCGCGGCTTCGTACGGGCAGGCCAACTCGCGCCACGACTGTGTTGCCTCGCGCCAGCGGCCCGCGATCTGCAAGGCATAGGGCGGCGCTGCATACGCGGGCACATCGACCGCGTCGCCGGCGAGCAGTCGCCAATACGCCAGCTCGCCGACGTACCAGGCGTGGCGGTGGTGCTGGGCGAGGTCGAAGGCCGCGCGCGCCTCGTCACGGCATCGCGCCGCATCGCCCGCGAGCCACGCCGCCTCGGCCCGCGCGACCCGCACCGGTGCGACGTATTGCACCTGGCCGGCGCGCTGCGCCATTTCCATCGCGGCGTCCAGCACATCCCAGACACCGGCATCGCCGCGCCGTGCGCGCAGGCGGCCGAGCGCCACCCGGGCCATGACATGCGCGACCCGTGGCTCGATGGCGCTGGTCAGGACCTGGAGCGCCAGATCGCCCGCCTCACCCCAGCGCCCAAGGTGCAGCCAACAGCATGCCAGCGCGGCCTGCGCCGGCGACGCATCCATCTGCAGGTTGTCGGCGGACGTGATTGCGGCCACGAGGTGGCGCTCGGCGCAGACGAAACGGTGCGCCTCGGCGGCTGATTCGCCGAGGTTGATATCGGCACCAAAGACCTGGTTCATGCGGCGGCTGTCCAGCGCCAGTTGGCGGCTGCGTTCGAGCGTCGCGCGGCCTGCCTCGAAGTCGAGGTGCGTGAGCGCCGCGCCTCGCGAGTTGAGCGCCGAGATCAGCGTCTCCTGGTCGCCGAAGCGTTCGGCCAGCGCAATGGCCTCGTCGGCCGCACGGATGGCCTCGTTGTCGTCATTGCGCATCATGCTGATGTGGGCCTGGGTGCGCCATGCGTAGGCGAGCTCGCGGCAGGGCGGCAATGGCCGAAGCAGATCAAAGGCCTGGCGCAGTGCCTCGTCGGCAGCTTCGGCGTGGTCGCCGGCGTTGATCAGCAGGTTGGTCAGGCGGCACAGGTTCTCGGCCTGGCGAGCGAGCTCGCCGAGCTGGGCACACAACGCGATCGCGCGCTGTCGCGCCTCGATACCCGCCTGTGTGGACCCGACCGCCAGGCACTCCCACGCGAAGGCCTCGAGCAAGCTGGCATGCGCTGCGGGCGGCAGACGATCAGCCCAGCGCAGGGCGCGTTCGTACTGAGCCTTCGCCTCGCGCCTTGCGCCGACAGAGACTGCCTGGCGCGCGGCCTGCTGTGCGAAGTCGAGTACCGCCTCACGATCCAACGCGGCTTCGGCGTGTTCGGCCAGCCTGGCCGGGTCGCTATCCGGCGCGGCGCGCAGGGCGTGCAGCACGCGGCGGTGCAGGTCCTGTCGGCGCGGTGTGGACAACGAGCCGAGCACCGCTTGGCGAGCCAGCTCGTGGCGATACTCGAGCGTGCTGCCCGCGTCCCTCAGTACACCCGCGGCCAGGCAGGCCTCCAGCGTCTTCGTGTCGCTGCCGGCCAACGCCTCGAGCAGTGCCGGCTCGATGTGAGGGCCGAGCACGGCCGCTGTTTCGAGCACCGCGCGCGCCGCGGCAGGCAATGGCGCGATACGTGCCAGCACGGCGTCGCGCACCGTCGCCGGCACGCCGTGTGCGCTGCCAACAGCCAGCAGTTCGGTCACGAAGAAGGGGTTGCCGGCGCTGACGCGGTGCAGGGTCTGTGCGTCGACCTCGCGTGCACCGGCGAGCTGTCGCACTGCATCGGCCGTCAGTGGCGGCAACAGCACGCGGGCTGCGCCGGGCAGGGCACCGAGCACACGCCGCAGAGGGTGCGCGGCACCGATCTCGTCGTCGCGGTAGCTGGCCAGCAAAAGGGTGCGCGTGCGTTCAATGCGTCGGCCCAGCCAGGCGATCAGGTCCAGCGTGGCCTCGTCGGCCCAGTGGACGTCTTCGAATACGAGGCAGCGCGCGTCACGGCCGAGCGCGTCGAGCACGGCGTCGAAGATGGCGACGCGGCCCGCCTCGCAAGCCAGCGTAGCCGACACCGCGCCACCGAGGCCGGGGGCCATGTCGTGCAGGGGCCCGAGCGGGCGCGGCGTGAACAGCGGGTCACACGCACCCCACAGCGCATCGTGGGCGAATTCTCGCAAGAGTGCCGTCTTGCCGATGCCGGCTTCACCGCCGATCAGGGCGACACGGCCCGGCCCGGCAGCGGCTTGCGTTCGCAGCGCCGCCAGGGTGTCCAGCGCGGGCTGGCGTTCGAGCAGCATCGGCGCGCGCTGGCGGGGCTATCGGTCAGCGAACGCGCAGCCCCGGCACCGCACCGGGCAAGGGCTCGAGCACGTACAGGCCGGGATTGGATTTCTCGTCGGCGTGGCTGGCGGCCAGGACCATGCCTTCGCTGACGCCGAACTTCATCTTGCGCGGCGCCAGGTTGGCCACCACGACGGTCAGCTTGCCGATCAGGTCTTCGGGCTGGTAGGCGCTCTTGATACCGGAGAAGACGTTGCGATGGACAGGACGCCCCTGCGCGTCGGAGCCCTCACCGACGTCCAGCGTCAGTTGCAGCAGCTTGTCGCTGCCCTCGACCCGCTCTGCGTTGACGATCCTGGCAATGCGCAGGTCGACCTTGGCGAAGTCGTCAATTTTTATCTCGGGCGCCAGCGCCTCGCCGCCAGGCAGGGCCGGCGCGGTGGCGGGGGCGTCGAGCAATGCATCGACGAGCGTCGGGTCGACCCGCTGCATCAGGTGCTGGTAGGCACCGATGCTGTGTGCGCCGAGCGCGCGTTCGGCATCGACCCAAGCCAACGGCTCGACCTTCAGGAAGGCCTCGACCTTTGCGGCCAACGCCGGCATCACCGGCTTGAGGTAGATCGTCAGCAGCCGGAAGGCCTCGATGCAGACGCTGCACACGTCGTGCAGCGCGGCCGACGCTGGCCCCCCAGCGCCTTCGGCGCGGCCCCCCACGGGGGCGCCATCGGCTTGGGGCGGCCCGGCGCCGATGTTGCCGGCCTGCTTGGCCAGCTCCCAGGGCTTGTGTTGGTCCACATATTCGTTGACACGGTCGGCCAGCAGCATGACTTCGCGCAGGGCCTTGCCGAATTCGCGCTCCTCGTAAAGCTCGTGCAATGCGGCGCTGTGGCTGCGCAGCGTGTCTAGCAGCGCGCGGCCTTCGACACCGACGTCGCCCGACAGCCGGCCGCCGAAGCGCTTGGCCAGGAAGCCGGCGGCGCGGCTGGCGATGTTGATGTACTTGCCGACCAGGTCGCTGTTGATGCGCGCCGAGAAGTCCTCGGGGTTGAATTCGATGTCCTCGACCCGGGCGTTGAGCTTGGCCGCTATGTAGTAGCGCAGCCATTCGGCGTCCAGCCCGAGCTCGAGGTAGCGCAACGGCGAGATGCCGGTGCCGCGACTCTTGCTCATCTTGTCGCCGCCGACCGTGATGAAGCCGTGCACGAACACCTTGTCGGGCGTCTTGCGGCCGCTGAAGTGCAGCATCGCCGGCCAGAACAGGGTGTGGAAGTAGCTGATGTCCTTGCCGATGAAATGAATCTGCTCGACCTCGGGGTCGGCCAGGAACGCGTCGAAGGACCTGGTCTCGCCTGCGGCTCGGGGCCCGCCCTTGTCGAAGTAGTTCTTCAATGAGGCCAGGTAGCCCACCGGCGCGTCGAGCCAGACGTAGAAATACTTGTCCTCGGTGTCGGGAATGCGGATGCCGAAGTAGGGCGCGTCGCGGCTGATGTCCCAGTCCGACAGGGTCACATGGCCGGCATCGTCGGCGGCAAACCACTCGCGGATCTTGTTCAGCACTTCGGGCTGCAATCGGCCGGGCGCGGCCGTCCATTGCTGCAGGAACTCGACGCAACGCGAGGCGCTGAGCTGGAAGAAGTAGTGCACGCTGGATTTCAGCACCGGCACGGCGCCGCTGAGCGCCGAGCGCGGGTTCTTCAGCTCGGTGGGCGAATAGACCGCGCCGCAGACGTCGCAGTTGTCACCGTATTGGTCCTTGGCACCGCACTTGGGGCACTCGCCCAAGATGTACCGGTCGGCGAGGAACATCGACTTCACGGGGTCGAAGAACTGCTCGATCGTGCGCTCCGCGATCAGGCCCTGCTTGCGCAGGGCGCGGTAGATGTCCTGCGCCAGCTCGTGGTTCTCGGGTCCGTCGGTCGAATGCCAGTTGTCGAAACCGATGTGAAAGCCGTCGAGGTACTGCTGGCGCCCGGCGGCGATCGCGGCCACGAAGGCCTGCGGCGTCTGCCCGGCCTTCTCGGCGGCGATCATGATCGCCGCGCCATGGGCGTCGTCGGCGCAGACGAAGTGCACCTCGTGGCCCTGCATGCGTTGGAAGCGCACCCAGATGTCGGCCTGGATGTACTCCATCATGTGGCCGATGTGGAACGCGGCGTTGGCGTAGGGCAGGGCGGTGGTGACGAAGAGCTTGCGTGGCATGGCCCGATTCTAGGAGCGCCCGCACGGCGCCCGGCCCGGCGCCCGGCCCGGCGCGCTCAGCGCCCGCGCTCGACGGCCTGCCAGCTCATCGCCCAGGCGTACAGGCTGACGAACACCAGCACCTCGAGCAGCACGCCCGCAAACAGGTAGAGCACGGGCAGGTGCAGCAGCGAGTAGGGCTGGATCACGGCGATGTGAAAGAGATACTGCAGCGGCACCAGCAGCGCCAGGGCCATCAGGGTCACCAGCGTCAGGGCCAGCTTGCGCCACAGGCCGAAGCCGAAGATGTTGAAGCTCGCGGCATGCAGCCAGGGCACCAGCAGCATGAACATCCAGGCGATGACGATGCCCGGCGCGATGTGGTCGCCCAGGGTATAGGGCAGGACGCCCTCGAGCGGACCGAAGAAGACCAGTGCCGCGGCCTCGCCGAGCAACAGCACGCGCAGCGCATAGCGCAGCGGCGTGCGCTCGGCGCGGATCAGCATCGATATCAGCCACAGGGCTGCGGCCAGCAGGGCGCCGACCCACACTTGCTCGGAGGTGGGGGCCGCGGCGGGCACGTCGGCAACAACCAGCCGGTTCTCGAGCACGTGGGCCCAGCTCAGCGGCTGTACCGCGACCACGCCGTGCAGGCCCAGGGCGGCGATGCCCCAGTTGAGGGCGGCTGCCCAGGCGCGCAACAAGGCATCGGTGGCCCCCAACAGGGCAGCGAAGAGCAGGGCCGGTAGCAGCGTGACGTGCAGCCAGCGGCGGCGCGGGAACTCGATCTGTGCCAACGCACGGTGCAGGCCGGGCAGGCGCCGCGGCAGCGCCGGCGCCACCGGCAGCATCATCGAGGACTGGGAATCGAAGTCGGTCTGCGGATTCACGGCGTGGCTTCAGAACGAGACGAAGGCCGTCGCGCCCAGGGTGCGGCGGCGATAGCTCGGATTCGTGTAGTGTGCCCAGTCGAGCTGGAGGCCGGCGCCGGGCTGCAGCCAGTGGCGCCAGGCCACGGCGGCCTCATGGCTGCGGAAGTCGGCCACGGCGGCATTGGCGCCCAGGCTCTGGTAGGCCTCGCGGCCGCTCTCCAGGCGCAGCGCCAGGGTGTCGGCGCCGACGGCGCCCCAGGTGTAGGCAACGAAACCGCGGCCCGCGGTGTTGCGCCCCGGGCTGCTCTGCGCCGCGCGCAGGCCGAGTTCGAGGACTTGCCGATCTGCAAAGTACCAGGCCGCGCTGCCGACCAGACCGCGGTCGCGGTGACCGTCGGCGACGTTGGCGGCATAGCCTGCCAGGGTGGCAACCAGGTTGCGCTCGGGCAGCAATTTGCGGCTGTAGTGCGCATCCACGCGCCACTTCGCGGCGATCGTCGGCGCATCGCTGTGCGCCAGCGCCAGGCCCGCGCGATCGTCGGCCGACAGGTCCTGCGCGAACGAACCGATCCACAGCGTGGCGCTCTCGCCGAAGGCCTGCTTGCGCTCGAGCGTCAGGTGCAGCGCGCGGGCCGAGGGCCCCTGCCAGCCCAGGCGCAGGCTGTGCAGGCTCTGGTTGCCGAAGCCGCCCGACAGGCTCGCGCGCTGGCTGCTCAGCTCGAGGTCGAGCGCGGCGGCCGGGGCGCTCGCCAACAGGGCGCCGAGGGCCCAGGCCCTCGGCACTGACAAGTGGGGTAGGAGGGTGCGCTGCATGCTCAGAAGTCCTCGAGTTCGGCGTGAACGGTGTGGCCTGGTTCGGCGACGGCGCTGCTGTCGAGGATGCGCGCAATGCGCAACGCCGCAGCGCCGTCGCCGAAGGGGTTGCGGTGCAGCACCAGGGCCGCGCGCAGAGCGGGTGTGTGCAGCATCGGCGCGGCGGCGACGACGATGCGGCGCGGATCGGTGCCCACGACGATGCCGCCTCCGGCGGCAATCAGTTCGGGCCGTTCGGT
>JANOPR010000040.1:0-2427 GCA_031421955.1 Burkholderiales bacterium | reverse complement strand
TGAGCGGCACACCGATGTGGTTGTTGTAGTTGCCCTCGGTGGCGAAGGCGCCCTCACCGTGCCAGGCGCGCAGGACGGCAGCAATCATCTGCGTCACCGTGGTCTTGCCATTGCTGCCGCTGAGCGCGATCAACGGCAGCTCCAGGCGCGCGCGCCAGGCGCTGGCGAGTTCGCCCAAGGCGCGCGTGGTGTCCGCCACCTGCAGGCCGGGCAACGCCGCCTCGCTCAGGCCGCGCTGCGCGAGCGCGGCGACCGCGCCCCGGGCCTTGGCCTGGCCGAGCATGTCGTGGGCGTCGAAGCGTTCGCCCATCTGGGCCACGAACAGGTCGCCGGGCCGCAGCGTGCGGGGGTCGCTGTGCCCGCGCTCGAGGGGGGGGGCGCCCGCGCCGACCAGCGACGAGCCCGGCAGCAGGGTGTGGGCTTGGGCCAGCGTCATCATCGCGCCCCCCTCTGCGCCAGCGCGCGCTCGGCTTCGGCAACGTCGGAGAACGGCTGCTTGACGCCGGCGATCTCCTGGTAGTCCTCATGCCCCTTGCCGGCTATCAGGATCACGTCGCGGGCATCGGCGGCGGCGATCGTCTGGGCGATTGCGGCGCGGCGGTCCTGCATCACCGTTGCGGCGCTGCGCTGTCGCAAACCGGCGGCGATGTCGGCCAGGATCGCGGCCGGCGCCTCGCTGCGCGGGTTGTCGCTGGTGAGCACGACGGCATCGGCGTCGCGCTCGGCGATCGCGCCCATCAGCGGGCGCTTGCTGGCGTCGCGGTCGCCGCCGCAGCCGAAGACGCACAGCAGGCGCCCGTGGCGCGACCGCGCCAACGGGCGCAGTGCCTGCAACGCCTTTTCCAGGGCGTCGGGCGTGTGGGCGTAGTCGACCAGCACTTCGGGCACGCCTGAGCCTTCGCCGTGAACCCGCGCGCCGGGCCGCCCCAAGCCGGGTTCACCCGCGCCCGGCGGGGTGCGCGCCGCATCCGGCGACCGGGGTGCACAGATCACACGTTGCATCCGCCCGGGCACCGGGGTGAGTTGCGGCACGACCGTGGCCGCGTCCCTGAGCGACACGCCAAGCGCGCGCAGGCCGCCGATCACGGCCAGCAGGTTGCTGGCGTTGTAGTCGCCGATCAAGTGGCTGCGCACGGCCACGCTGTGCCCGCCTTCGAGCAGGTCGAAGGCCAGGCCGCCGTCGACATAGCCCAGGTTGACCGCACGCAGGCGCGCGTCGACCTGGATCGAGTAGGTCCAGAGGTCCAGGGCACCGCCGTCGAGTTCACTGGCGAGCAGCGCTCCCCGTTCGTCGTCGATGTTGACCACTGCAGCCCGCAGGCCCGGCCAGTTGAAGAGTTGGCGCTTGGCCGCCCAGTAGGCGTCCATCGTGTGGTGGTAGTCGAGGTGGTCGCGCGTGAAGTTGGTGAACAGCGCCAGCCCGACGTGCAGCCCGGCGAGGCGCTGTTCGACGATGCCGATCGACGACGCTTCGATCGCGCAGGCAGCGAAGCCGCCATCGACAAACCGGCGCAGCGCGGCGTGCAGCACCACCGGGTCCGGTGTGGTCAGGCCCGTGAACTCGATCTGCGTGGCGTGTCCCGACCGCGGCGGTGCGCCGCCCGACGCGGCCAGCGGCGGTTCACCGATCCCCAGCGTGCCGACCACGGCGCAGCGCCGGCCCAGCAGGGACAGCGCCTGCGCCACCCACCAGGCGGTCGAGGTCTTGCCGTTGGTGCCGGTCGTCGCCACCACATCGAGCGCGCGGCTTGGTTGCTCGAAGAAGGCATCGGCGATCGGGCCGGTGGCGGCCTTCAGCCCGGGCAGGCTGGCGATGCGGGCGTCATCGAAGGCAAAGGCGTCGAGGCCCTCGCGCTCGACCAGGCAGGTGGCCGCGCCGGCCTGCAAGGCATTGGCGACAAAGCGCCGACCATCGCTGGCCGCGCCCGGCCAGGCGATGAAGCCGTCGCCGGCGCGCAGCTTGCGGCTGTCGGTGGTGATCGTGCCGGTCACCCACGAGCGCAGCCAGCGCGCGGCGGCATCGGGTGACTTGAGGGCGGTCAGTGACACGATCAGAAACTCTCTTGCACCGCGGTCGTCACGATCTGCTGCTTCACGTCCAGATCGGGCGCCACGCCGAGCATGCGCAGCGTCTGCTGCACGACCTGGCTGAACACCGGCGCGGCCACGTCGCCGCCGTAGTAGACGCCGTTGTTGGGCTCGTCGACCATCACCGCAACGACGATACGCGGCGCGCCGATCGGCGCGACGCCGACGAACCAGGCGCGGTACTTGTCGGCCGCGTACTCCTTGCCGACTTGCTTGTGCGCGGTGCCGGTCTTGCCGCCGACCGAATAGCCGATGGTCTGCGCCTTGGGTGCCGTGCCGCCCGGGCCGGCGGCCAGGTGCAGCATCTCGCGCACCGCCCGCGCAGTCTCGGGCTTGAGC
>JANOPR010000039.1:0-3831 GCA_031421955.1 Burkholderiales bacterium | reverse complement strand
ACGCCATGGGCCTGTCTGAATGCTTGACTCCCCAACCTGGGCTCGCACCAAGCCTCAAGCACGTCGTCCGCCATGACATCCCGGACGCTCAAGGTGAAGGGCGATCGTGCGACGGAACCAGCTGGGGGCGAACGCAAAGTGCGCAGGCGCTTGAGATGCGTCCCGTCCTACGACGGAATCAGCGAAGGACCCTGGTGCGTCGGCGACTGCGGCCCTAGATTTGCTCATGCCAATGGACACACAGATCGGAGACACGCCGTGAACAATACCCGCCGCCGCCTCAGCACCTTGCTTGCCGCCTCTGGCCTTTTCCTACTGGGCGAGCTTGCGATTGCCGCACCGCAGAACGAGAAGAAGGAGAAGAAGGAAAAGAAACAAGTCCACAACAATGGCCAGAAGATGGTCGACGGCAAATTGAAGCAAAACGGCAAGCACGAGCTCAATAGGAAGAACGGCCACAGCGTGTCCGTCGATGTGAAAGACGGCAAGATCGCCGGAATGCAGGTCAAGCACGACAAGAAGGGCGACGTCCCTGTCAAGAAGTACAGGACCACCAAGAAGATGGCGCAGCGCGGCGGCATGCAGTACGCCAACTACCAGCTTGCGCAGGCGCAGAGCCTTGGGACCATATACATCGGCTATGCGTACATTGACGACTGGGGCTACGAAGAGATCTACTGGTTCCCGTACGAGATGATCTACGATGGTGAAACCGGCGCCGTCGATTACGTGCCTGTGTACTGATCGCCGCAGTGCGACCAGAGGCTTGCCAGCCATCCCTTCAGGCGAACCATTGGTCAGCCTTGACGCCGCCTGCGCCCCAAAAGCAAAAAGCCCGCAACGGGAAGACGTCACGGGCCTCGCTGAATGGTGGCTCCCCGACCTGGGCTTGAACCAGGGGCCACGAGTCAAGCATTCCGTCCAGGTAACGTGAGGCCCACGAGAGCGGCGAGCGAGTCGATCCACGATTTCAACGGAAGCGCCCCAAGTCACTCGGCCATGGTTTCGCCCGAACCGCCCACTTCCTTGGGAAAGTCCTTGAACTTGGGCAGGCCGTCGCGCACGGGCAGAACGGTCTCGGTGTAGTTCACGTGAAATACCGGCTTGAAATCCAGCCCGGGCAGCATTGCGGCATACACGTCGGTCAATCCCATCCCGGGATGCTCCGTGAACAAGTGGCCACCGCAGTTCATACACCACTTGCGATAACTTTGCGGCGTCAGATTGAACGTGCCGATCTTGTCGGCGCCTTCCGTGACCTTCACCGCGTCTGGCTTCCACAGCGTGAACGCGTTCACTGGGCCTGCCGACCAATGCCGGCACGAGCTGCAGTGGCAATATCCCATCACTTCAGGTGCGCCCGTCACGCTCAATTTCACACTTCCACAGAAGCAGTTTCCAGAATAGCTTGCCATGTCGTTCTCTCTCAACGCCGGCGAACAGCGACCGTTCCGCCGACGGGTTGATTGGATGAGACAACCACCGCCTGGCACTGGATCGCTCGGCTGCCGGGCGAGTCGGATACTAAGCGAGGAGTTGCACAGACGCACAACGGAAAACGCGCCGTCGGATGCGGAAAGGTCACCGCCAACGCGAGATCCTGACGCTCACAAAGGCAAAAGGCCTGCACTCACGCGCAGGCCTTCGTCTCGATTGGCTCCCCGACCTGGGCTCGAACCAGGGACCTACGGATTAACAGTCCGGCGCTCTACCAACTGAGCTATCGGGGAAGAGCCGCAGATTATAGGGGGCGTCGCTGGCGCCTCAGAGCTCGGCCTGCAGCGACAGGCGCAGGGTGCGCGGTTGCAGCGGGAACAGGTAGGCGTGGCCGAATTGGTAGGGCGCTTCCTTCCACGCCCGTGTGTCGGCCAGGTTGTCGATGCCGGCGCGCCAGGTCAGTTGTGCGCCCTGGACGCGCCTTTGCAGTTTCAAGCCCAGGTCCATCCGCGTCCACCCCGGAATGCTCGCACTGTGGTCGGGCAGCGCGGCGCGTTGGCCTTCGTGGCTCAGCGAGGCTTGCAGTTCGGTGCCCGCGGCAATGGCATAGCTCGTGTGCAGGCGCAGGCTGCGTGCCGGCACGTTGACGGGAGCCAGGCCGTTCAAGGCGGCAATGGCCGCGCCGCGGCGGCGCGCGTGCAGAGCCAGCGCGCTGGCCTGCCATTGCCAGGCGCCGATTTGTGTGCCGATCTGCGCTTCGATGCCGCGATGCAGCGCCTGTCCGTCGATGACGCGCGTGCAGCTGCCGTCGCTGCCGTCGCACGCACCCACGTCACCGGCATGCGGCCGTGTGATCGCAAACGCCGCGAGCGAATAGCTCAGGCCGTTGCGCGCATACTTGAGGCCGGCCTCGAGCTGCCGGCTTTCCAGCGCGGGCAGGGCGCGGCCGGCGTTGGTGTACAGCGGCAGGTTCGGCGCCACTTCGGTCTCGACGCCTTTGCCCCAGTTCGCGTACAGCAGCGTGTGCGGCTGTGCCTGCCAGGTCAGCGCAAGCCACGGCGTGGTGAAGCTCTGCGCGGCCTCGCGGCGCAGGCTGCTGTGGCGCAGGCCGGCCCACAGGCCCCAGCGCGGCGCGAGCTCGATGCGGTCGCGCAGGTAGACCTCGGTGCCGCGCTCGTTGCGGCCGGGCACGTCGAACAGCGGCAGCGGCGCCTCAGGCACCGCTGCGCTGCCGTCGATGCGGCCGCTGCCGGCAAAGTTGAAGGCTTGCGGTGGAAGGCGGGATTCGAAGCGCGTGCCCAGCACGCCGGCGCTCACGTGGTGCGTGACGCTGCCCGTGGCCAGGCGGCCTTCGACGTTCAGGTCCAGCGCGTCGCTGCGGCGCTTCTCGCCGTCGCTGCGAAAGTCGTAGACGTCCAAGCTGCCGTCGCTGCAGTAGCGGTCGAAGTTGCCTTCCGCGCTACAGCCGAAGGGGAACGCGATGCGGTCGTCGCTGCTCAGGCGCTGCGTCATGGCGTGCAGCTTCAAACGCCAATCGCTGCTCAACGAGTGCGTGACGCGCAGCGAGGCGGTGTCGCCCAACAGCACCACCGGCTGCGACCAGGCCTGGTTGTTGAGGTTGGTGCGCGGGTCGATGGTCCGGGCATCGGGCACGGTCCCGCCGAGCAGGCTGAACCCGGGCACGCTGGGCTGCTGCTGGCGGCTGGACTCGAACTCGACTTCGACCAGCGTGTTGCCCAACCGCGCGTCGCCAGCCAGCGCGGCCAGCCAGCGGTGGCCGCGTGCATTGCGCGCGAGCGGATCCATGTGTTCGTAGGCGGCATTGACGCGCAGGCCGAACTGCGACTCGCCGCCGAAGCGCTCGCTCAGGTCGAGCGCGGCGGCACTGCCGCCGGCGTGGCGCGCCTCGATGTGCGCGCTGCGCAGGCGCGCTTCGGCTCGCTTGACGACGAGGTTGACCAGCCCGCCGGGCGCGCTAGTGCCGGCCTGGATACCGCTGGTGCCCTTCAAGACTTCGAGCCGCTCCTTGTTGCCCAGCGCCAGCGCGGTTTCGGCGTTGATCGGCAGGCCGTCGCGGCGGTAGTTGAAGCGGTTGTCCAGCGTGAAGCCGCGCACCGACAGAAAGCTCCAGTAGCCCTCGGCGTTGTAGGCGTCGGACAGGCTGGCGTCGAGCCGGGTCAGGTCGGCCAGGCTGCCCGTGCCCTGGTCGCGCAGCGCGGCTTCACCCACTGCGGTGGCGGCCAGTGGCGTCTGCGCCAGCGGCACATTGCCAAAGCCGGCCAGGCTGGGGGCCAGCGCGGCAGCGCGGCCGGACACGACCACCTGTTGGAGTGGCGGCGCCGATTGCGCGTGCGCGGCGGGTAGGGCGAGCGCCAGCGCGGCGGCGGTGGCCAG
>JANOPR010000038.1:0-9096 GCA_031421955.1 Burkholderiales bacterium | reverse complement strand
GCACGCTAAGCCTCCCGGATGCCGAAGCGGCGGCCGAGCCATTGCGCCGCGAGGACCAGCACGAACAGGGCAAGGATCAGCATGACGCCGAGCGCGGAAAGCTCGACGTACTGGCCGTTCTCCCACATCTCCCAGATCAGGATGGAGACGACCTCCGTGCCCGGGCTGTAGAGCAGGATCGAGCTCGACAGCTCACGGATCGACACGATCATGATGTAGATCCAGCCGGCCAGCATGCCCGGCTTGAGCAGCGGCAGCACGATGCGGCGGAAGGTGGTGAACCACGAGGCACCGCTCATCGCGGCCGACTCTTCAAGTTCCTTGTGAATCTGCAGCATCGACGTGGTGTTGAAGCGCAGCCCGTAAGGCATGAAGCGCGTGACGTAGGCGATGAGCAGGATCCAAATCGTGCCGTAGACGCCAACGTCCACGTTCAGATAAAAGATCATCAGCGCCAAGCCCAGCACCAGGCCCGGAAAGACCATCGGCAGCGAAGCCAGGTTGTCGAGCAGCCAGCGGCCCGGCAGCTTGGTCTTGACGACGATCCAGCAGATGACCGAGGTGATGAGCATGATCAGCGTGGCCGAGCCGAAGCTCAGCAGCAGGCTGTTGCCAACCGAACGGGCCAGGTTCGGGTATGAGAGGACGAACCGGTAGGGGTCGAGCGTGAGGTTCTGCAGCGCCGCCATCGACGGCACCGCATAGAACTTCTGCAGCGACGACCACAGCAGCACCGCAAACGGCAGCAGCACCATCAGGCAGAAATAGACGAAGAACAGGCCCGCGGCCACCCAGCGCCAGGGGCCGAGGTCGATCTGCCGCGGTCGGAACCCCTTGCCCGTCATCGTGGCGTACTTCGATCCGCTGGCCGACAGCCTGGAGATGAAGAAGATGCCGGCGGTCGTGATCAGCAGCAGCGTGATGGCGTAGGTCGACGCCAGCCCGATCTGGCTCGGGTAGCGATGCACCGCCTGGTAGATCGAAGAAGTGAAGACATGAATGCCCACGGGCAGCCCGAGCAGGGCCGGCACCTCGAAGGACTCGATCGCCTTCACGAACAGGATCAGGAAGGTGGCGAAGATCGCCGGCCAGACCAGCTTGAGCGTGATGCGCCAGAGCACCTGAAAGACATTGGCGCCGCTCATCATCGCCGACTCTTCCAGCGAGGGGTCCATCGCGCGGAAGGCCGCCGTCATCAGCAGAAAGGCCGCCGGGGAGTAGTGCAGGCCGTCGACCCAGATCATTCCCCACATCGAGTAGATGTTGAAGAC
Source organism: Burkholderiales bacterium (assembly GCA_031421955.1). Classification (GTDB taxonomy): domain Bacteria; phylum Pseudomonadota; class Gammaproteobacteria; order Burkholderiales; family Burkholderiaceae_C; genus CADEEN01. Next base: position 7,825 of record JANOPR010000038.1, on the reverse strand, counting down.
CGGCCCGTCGAGGTTGAACAGCGACATCAGCACCAGGTTGATGATGCCGATCTTCGGGCTGCCCAGCAGGATCCATGAGATCGTGAACAGGATGCCCGGGATCACCAGCGGGATCAGCGCCAGGGCGAAGAACAGCGATTTGAAGGGCGTGTTGGTGCGCTCGTTGATCCACGCCAGCGTCGTGCCGATCAGAAAGGCCAGCGTGGCCGTGCCGACCGCGAATTGCACCGAGTTCAGGAACAGCCGCAAGGTGTCCGGATTGGTGTACGCGGTGATGTAGTTGCCGAAGGTGAAGACCGCCGGCTTGGTGGCGGTCTGCGGCGTGAAGAAGCTCTGCCAAAGCAGGAATCCCAGGGGGATCACGGCGATGTACAGCGTGAACGCCACACAGGCACCGATGACGATCCACTTCCAGTTCAGCCCGAACCGACGCGACATGCCCGCCGTCGCCGGGAGCGGCGCGAGGGTCTGGGCCTGTAGCGGTGAGTCCATCATGTGCTCGTTCTGTTATAAGGAACAGCGGTCCGTATAGAGATACAAGAATGTAAGGACGTAGCGCACCGGTGTCAAGCCGATCGGGCTCAGGGCTAACCCCCGCCGGGCGCACACCCGCCGCGCCCCAGGTGGCAGCCGCACAAAGTCAGACGGCGGCGATACTTGTGCGCCTGCCCAACACCCTTCGCCGATCGATGGCAAAAACCGGCCGCAACGACCCCTGCCCCTGCGGCAGCGGTCTCAAGTACAAGTTGTGCCATGGCGCGGTGGCACTGGTGGCCGCGCCGTCGCCGGCCGCGGCGCGGCAGTGCGGTGAATGCACCGCCTGCTGCCAGGGTTGGGCCGAGGGCGAGATCCGCGGCCACCGCATGCATCCGGGCCAGCATTGCCACTTCCTGCAGCAGGGTGCCTGCACGATCTACGCTGAGCGCCCGCAGTCGCCCTGCCGCAACTTCGTCTGCGGCTGGCTGGCGCCGGGCAGCCCGTTCCCCGACGCGTTCCGGCCCGACCGCGTCGGCGTGATCATCGTGCCGATGCGCTGGCGCGACCGCCCCTGCTACGTGCTGCTGTCGGCCGGCCAGGATGCCGACGAGGCGATGCTGGCCTGGATGCGCGGGCACGCGCAGGCCACCGGCTCGCCCTTCTACTACCAGCAGGGCGACGAGAGGCTGGGCTATGGGCCTGCGGCGTTCCTGCAGGAGATGGCCGACAAGGTGCGACGCGGCGAAAAGCTCTGGTAGGCCCACCGCGGCGCAGGGCCGCGCCGGGCGGGCTCGGGCACAATGGCCCATGGCGCAATCACTGCCGCATGCGCAATCCCGGCACACGGCGATCCGCGAGTGGCTGTGGCTCGGTGCGGCGCTGCTGGCCGTGGGCTCGCTGGTCGGCTATACAGCCTACCGCGACCGCCAGGAAATCGACACCCTCGAACGCGAACGCCTGCAGGTACAGGCCCGTGTCGTCGCCGACAACCTGGGACGCCAACTCGAAGGCGTGAGCCTTGCTCTGGCCGGGGTGCGCAACGACCTCGCCTCGTGGGACCGCAAGCGCCTGGCCGAACTGGCCTCACCGCGGTTGCTCGCCCTTGCCGACGCCATGCCGGGTGTGCGCTCGATGCACATCCTGGATGCCGAAGGCCGCGTGCTGGCCACCAGCCGCGACCCGGCAACGCTGGGCCGCAGTTTCGGCCAGCGCGAGTTGTTCACGCGCGTGCGCGCGCACCCGGACCCGGCCATCCTGTACCTGTCGCCGCCCTACACCAGCCAGCGCGAGGGCCTGCTCACCGTGAATGCGGGCCGTGCCGTGATCGATGCCCAGGGTGCCTTTGCCGGCGTCGTGACCGCCGCGCTGGAGCCGGAGTACTTCGAGGTCGTGCTGCGCTCGGTGCTGTATGCGCCCGACATGCGCACGTCGCTGCTGCACGGCGACGGCTTCCTCTTCTTGTCCCTGCCCCAAGTCAACCAAGCGCTGACTGGCGATCGGTCCACAGGCCCTTCCTTCTTCAACCAGCACCGCCAAAGCGGCCTGAGCGCGAACATTTTCGTCGGCGCTGGTGCGCTCTCCGGCGAGCACCGCATGATGGCCCTGCGCACCATCGATCGCGGCGACCCCGTCATGGACCGGCCATTCGTCGTCGCGGTGAGCCGGGACCTCGCCGCCCTGTACCAACCCTGGCGCCGGCAAGCGACCCTGTACGCCGGTCTGTTCCTGCTGTTCGCCGCTGCGGCGTGCGTGGGCCTGGTCCTGCATCAACGCCGACGACTCGGACTGACGCGCCTGGCGACCGCGCAGGAGGCGCAACGCCGCGAAAGCGGCGAGCGGCTCGAACTGGCGCTGGCCGGCGCCGACCTCGGCCTGTGGGACTGGCAAATCACCACCAACACGTTCACCTTCAGCGCGCGCTGGTACACGATGCTGGGCTACGGCGCGGGCGAGTTCGAAGCCAGCATGGAGAGCTGGCGCGAGTTGCTGCACCCCGACGATGCGCAGCGTGCGATGGCCGCCGTCGACGCGCACGTGCGCGGCGAAACCCCGCTGTACGAGCTGGAGCACAGGCTGCGGCACAAGGACGGCAGCTGGGTCTGGATCGTCGCCCGCGGCAAGATCGTGCAGCGCAACACCGACGGCACGCCGGTTCGCATGGTCGGCACGCACATGGACATCACAGCGCGCAAGCAGGCCGATGCCGCGTTGAGTGAGTCCACCGCCTTCGTCCAGCAGGTCATCGACAACCTGCCCCATGGCTTTGCGGTGCGCGACGCCGGGTTGCGCTATCTGCGCTGGAACCCGGCGCTGGCGCGCCTGACCGGCGTGCCCGAGCATGCCGTGCTCGGACGCACCACCGCCGAGGCCCTGCCAGACATGCCGGGCCCGCTGCTTGAATCGCTGACGCAAGCCCTGCAGCGCGCGCTGGCCGGCGAGGTCGTCGTGACGGCCGACCGGCGCATCGACCGGGCGCACGCGCCGCAGTGGACCAGCACCATCCACGGCCCGCTGCGCGACGCCACCGGCACGATCGTCGGTACCCTGTCGAGCGTGCTCGACATCACCGCCCGCAAGCACGCGGAGCAGCAATTGCAGCGCAGCGAAGAAGGCCTGACGATCACCTTGCAATCGATCGCCGACGCCGTGATAACCACCGACACGCAAGGCCGGGTCACGCGCATGAACCCCGGCGCGGAGCAGCTCACCGGCTGGACCTCGACGCAGGCCTGCGGACAGCCCCTGGCGGCGGTGTTCCGGATCGTCAATGCCCAGACGCGCGAGCCGGCCGACGATCCGGTGCAGCGCGTGCTCGAGCATGGCGAAGTGGTCGGCCTGGCCAATCACACGGCCCTGCTGGCCCGCGACGGCACGGAGTACCAGATTGCCGACAGTGCGGCCCCCATCCGCAACGCCGCCGGCCAGATCGAGGGCGTGGTCCTGGTGTTCAGGGATGTGACCGAGAAGTACGCAGTGCATCAGGCCATGGCACGCAGCGAGGCGCGCCTTCGCACCGTCTTCGAAGTCAGCCCCGAGTCCATTGAGATCATGGATGCCCAGGGCCGTTTCCTCGATATCAATGCCGCCGGGAAGGCACTCTATGACGCCCAGAGCGGCGCGGAACTGCAGCACCGCCGCCAGCTCGACTTCGTGCTGCCGCAGTACCAGGCCGATGTCGCGGCCCTGCTGGCCGGCGCCATGGCCGGCCGGACCGCGGCCGTCGAGTACGAGATCGACACCCTGCGGGGAACGCGGCGCTGGGTCGAAAGCCACGCGGGTCCGATGGTCGACGACACGGGCGCCCAGGCCATGTTGGTGATCTCGCGCGACATCACGCGGCGCAAGGACGCCCAGGCCAAGCGGCGGGAGCTGAATGCGCAGTTGCAGGAAGCGCAAAAGATGCAGGCCATCGGCACGCTGGCCGGGGGCATCGCCCACGACTTCAACAACATCCTGGGCTCCATCCTCGGTAACGCGGCAATGGCACTGGAAGACGTCGGCCACGACCATCGTGCCGCGCGAAGCCTGGAACAGGTCAACCGCGCCGGCCGCCGCGCGCGCGACCTGGTGGGTCAGATCCTGGCCTTCAGCCGCCGGCAGCCGCAGCACCTGGTCACTCAGCCGCTGCGCCCGATCGTGGAAGAAGCCCTGGCACTGATGCGCTCGACCCTGCCCGCGATGGTCAAGCTCGACGTCGCACTGGCCGCGCAGCCCTTGCATGTGCGCGTCGATGCGACGCAGATCGAGCAATTGCTGATGAACCTGTGCACCAATGCCTGGCACGCCATGCACGGCAGCACCGGGCAGATCACAGTCGCCCTCGAGAGCGTTGCGCTGGATGAAGCGTCCGCCACGCGTTTGGGCGTCGGTGCGGGCGGGCCCTACGCCCATTTGTCGGTGCGCGACTCCGGCGCGGGCATGGACAGCGCCACCCGGGCGCGCATCTTCGAGCCGTTCTACACCACCAAACCCGCGGGCCAAGGCACCGGGCTGGGCCTGTCGGTGGTGCATGGCATCGTCAGTGCCCACAGCGGAGCCGTCACGGTGGACAGCGAGCCCGGACAGGGCAGCACCTTCCACGTCTACCTGCCGCTGGCGATGCCGCCTGCGGCAGTCGAGCCTGCTGCACGCAATGCGTTGCAGGTGCCGCGAGCCAATGGCCAGCATGTGCTGTACATCGACGACGACGACACCATGGTCCTGATGGTGGAGCGCTTGTTGCAGCGCTCAGGGTACCGCGTCACGACCTTCAACGATGCCGAGCGCGCAGTTGCGGCGGTCAAGGCACGGCCCGGCGAGTTCGCTGTGGTCGTGACCGACTTCAACATGCCGGCCCTGACCGGGCTGGATGTGGCCCGCACGCTGGCCGCCAGCCACCCGGGCCTGCCGGTGATCATCAGTTCGGGCTACATCACCGACGACTTGCGCAGCCAGGCCGAACACCTGGGCGTACGGCGGCTGCTGGAAAAGCAGTTCACGATCGACTTGCTGGCCGGCCTGGTGCAGGAAGTGCTGACCGAACGGCGCCACTGAGCGGGCGGTTCACGCCGGGGCCCCGACCGGGCTGGTCGGAAAGATCAGCGACTTGATGACGACGGGGACGACGCCAGGAGGATCGAGCAACTCTCCGACATCGACGAAGTCGAGCTCGCGCAATGCGATGCCGTCGATCGACACGAGGCCTGCGGCGAGGTGAAGTTCATCGTGGAGGATCCGGCCGAGCGAGGCGCCGACGTCGCCGTCGATCATCAGGAACAGGGTCTCATCCCTTTGCCCGGCAGGCGCAGCAAACCGCATGATGGCCCGGGCCATCGCCAGCAGCCGGGAGTGCTCCGGTTCGCCGTCCCACGCGAAGGCCAGCGCCAGCCGCGCGCCTGGGGCGACATCGCGCAGGTCCGCGTGGCGAGTGAAGGCTGCCACGATCTCGTCGATCTCGATGCGTTCGGCGAGCTTGCGCCCAAGGTGTACCACCGGCACGTTGTGGACCGGCAGCACCGCCGCGTCGGGCAGGTAGATGGTCTTGCCGCTGACCTGCACCGTGAACTGCGAGGCGCCGATGACCGTCGCACGGATCCTCTCCAGCGGCTCGACGACGGGAACCCGGACGCGGGTCTTGACCTGCTTGACGATTTCAGCGGCCAGCGGCTTGGCAATGTCGCCGTAGTCGGCGCTCTCCCGGCCATAGATGTACTCTGCGACGCCGCCCGAGAACGTGATGAATGCGGGCTTGACGGTTCGGGCCAGCGGCTCGGTCAGCTCGAGCGCCAGGCCCAGCGCATCGAGTCGCTTGCCGACGATCTGATCGACCACGATCGTCGCCAGTCGCCGCGCCATCGCCGTGCGAAGGGCCGGGTCGGCAAACGTCTCAGGCAGCGCATCAATTCCGAGCTGCTGGGCCACCCGGTGCGCGGAGGCGTCGATCCGCGTCCACGCACCCGATGCATCCTGGGCCAGCAGGCGCCCACCGACGGCAAAGGCAGCGACGCTGAGAATTTCGCCGCGGTCGATCAGGGCCAGCTTGGTGGTGCCGCCGCCGACATCGACATGGATCCCGCATTCCCGCCTGTGCTGCGAGAGCGCGGACGCCCCCGAGCCATGCGCCGCCAGGATGCATTCCAGCTTGTGCCCCGCGGTGGCGCAGACGAACTTGCCCGATTCCGCGGCAAATATTTCGTCGATCGCGCGCGCATTCCTGCGCTTGATCGCTTCGCCGGTCAGGATCACCGCGCCGCTGTCGATATCGCTGCGGCGCAGCCCGGCGTCGTGGTAGGCGTGATGGATGAAGTGCGCCAGTTCGTCGGCGTCGCTCGCACCGTCGGCAAGAAAGGGCGTCAGGATGATCGGCGAGCGCCACAGCACCTGCCGGTCGACCACCGTGAACCGGCTGGACAGCCCCTGCGACTGGCGCTGCAGCGTGACGCTGGCAAACATCAGGTGCGAAGTCGAGCTGCCGATATCGATACCGACCGTGCGCAGCTCGATCGTCTCCTGGTCCCAGATCAGCTGCGCGATCGCCGCCTGCTCGGCTGCGCTCAGGGCCTCATGTTCGTGATCGAAATCAAGGTCATGCCCCATGCCGACTCCCCGCCCAGGTGGCCGTCAGCGTCGACATCCAGGGCCTGCTCTCAACGCACCCTAGACCGCCGGCCCGATGGACTTGGGCGAGCGGATGACGCCGCTGAGCGCTTCGGCGGGCAAGGCCAGGATCGCCGCCTCGTCGAAGGTCTCGCCCATCTCGGAGGCGACGCCTGCGGTCTGCATCGCCTCGAGCCACTTGCGATGGATGCGCGCGTCCTGCTCTTCGTATTCGATCTGGCGGCCACCCTGCGAAATCGAGATCGATCCCGCGCCCTCGGAGCTCTTGCGCCGCAGCGAAATGAAGGGGTAGCGCCGGCTGCCCAGGCTGCAGGCCAGGTAGCGCGCCGGGGCGGGCCCGGTGTTGAAGTGCTGGTGGAACATCCAGAACGGCGGCGTGTACATGAAGCCGTGCCGCCACGGGAATTCCTTGAATTCCGAGTCGCCTTCGTGCCACAGCAGCGAGTAGCCCACGCCGTCGACCGCATGCACATGCGTGCCCGCCGCATGGCGATGGGCCTTCTTGTAGCGCCCCTTGGGGATCTGCGACACATGCGAGTGCATGGTGCCGTCGGCCAGGATGAAGCTGACGTTGGTCGAGCCTTTGCCGCGCGCTTCGAACTCGTAGAGCTTGAAGCTCGACAGGTCATGCACGAAGTTGGTCTCCCACAGGTTGCGCTTGATGTCGTTCTTCGCGATCCAGGTGCTGTGATCGCCTTCGCCCTCGAAGTGCTTGGCCCCTCCCGCGCGCTCGGGAAACTCGAACGGGTTGTTGAACACGAAGTCGAGGTTGTGGTACAGGTTGATCGTGATCGGTGCATTGTTGGTGCACGAGATCCGAACCGCTTGCGCCCCCGTGGCGTTGAAGATCTGGTACTGGCAGTTCAGGGGAACAGCGAACATCGCCTTGGGCCCCCACTCGAAGACGCGCACCTCGCCGCCCGGCAGCCAGACCTTGGTCGAGCCATGCCCCGCCAGCACATAGCAGAAGACTTCGTACAGGTGCCTCACGGGGCGGGTCTTGGCGCCCGGCGCCACTTCGAGCACGTAGTTGGCCATGAAGTCGCCCGCGCCGTGGGTGTGCGCGAAGCAGCCGCTGGCCTCGTAGCGGTCCCACGGCCCGGTCTCGAGTTCGAGCAGGTTGTGGCCGAAATCGAGATGGATCGGAATGCCCTCGCCGACCGACCAGTCGCGGTACGGATCGACCAGCACGCGGGCTTGCTTGTCCGCGGCAAGTTCTTCCGGTATGGCGGCGCTGTTCTCGGTGTTCATC
>JANOPR010000037.1:0-1830 GCA_031421955.1 Burkholderiales bacterium | reverse complement strand
GTTTGCGGCGCGGACGCGGCGCTCGCCGGCAATGATCTCGAAGCGGTTGGCGCCGACCGGCCTGACCAGCACGGGTTGCATCACGCCCTGGCTCTTGATGCTCTGGGCCAGCTCATACAGCGAGCCCTCGTCCATGCGCGTGCGCGGCTGGTATTTGCCGGGCTGCAACTGGCTGAGCTTGAGGCTGCTGGGCGCGCCCAGGTCGCGCGGCGCGGCGGGCGCGTCGCTGACCCTGGGCCCGAGCAGTGCTTCGAGGCCCATCCCGAGGCCCTTGGGTTTCTTGGTGACCATGGGGCGCGATTGTCCGTGATCAGGCGGACAGGCGCGGCACGAGGGGCTCAGCGCAACGCTTGGCCGAACTTCAACGCATCCAACAGCGCATGCCCCGCTGGCCAGTCCCCCAGCCCGGACTCACCGTTGACGTGGCCGGCGTTGCCGATCGACACCTGCCGCGCGCCCCACTCGCGCACGAGCCGCGCGGTGGGCTCGACGGCCGCATACGGATCGTCGTTGCTCGTGACGGCGACCGCAGCAAAGGGCAGCGGCTTGCGCACGACCGGCCGCCACGGTCGCAGATTGGGCGGCATGTCCTCGCGCTCGATGTCGGGCGGCGCCACCAGCAGCGCACCCTTGACACGTGCGACCTGCTTCGAGTGCGCCGCCCAGGCCGCCACCAGGTGGCACCCCAGGCTGTGCGCCACCAGCAAGGCGGGCTCGTTGCCGCCGAGCAGCACTTCCTCGAGCCGCGCCATCCAGTCGCCGCGCTTGGGCCAGAGCCAGTCGCTCTGCACGACCCGGGTGTAGCCATGGCCGCGCTCCCAGCGGCTCTGCCAATGCCCGGCATCGGAGTCGAGCCAACCGGGCAGCAGCAGCACGCGACACGGGCTCATCGAGGTTGCCTTATCCTAGGGTTCGCAGTCGTTGCCATTTTGGAGCCGCCATGAAGAAGCACACGGTATTCGTCGACGGGCAGGAGGGCACAACCGGCCTGCGCATCCACGAGTACCTGGCCGCGCGCAACGACATCGAGGTGCTGAAGATCGACGCCGACAAGCGCAAGGACGCAGCCGAGCGCGCGCGCCTGCTCAACGCCGCCGACGTCGGCTTCCTGTGCCTGCCCGACGCGGCCGCCCGCGAGGCCGTGGCGCTGGTGACGAATCCTGGCACCTGCCTGATCGACGCCAGCACCGCGCACCGCACCAAGCCGGGCTGGGTCTTCGGCCTGCCCGAGCTCGCCCCCGGCCAGCGCGACGCGTTGCGCTCGGGCAAGCGCATCGCCAACCCCGGCTGTCACGCCAGCGCCTTCATCCTGCTGCTGCGCCCGCTGGTCGATGCCGGCATGGTGCCTACCGAGATGGCGCTGTCGGCGACGTCGATCACGGGCTACTCGGGCGGGGGCAAGAAAATGATCGAGCAATACCAGGCGGGCGGCGACAGGAAACTCGAATCACCGCGGCCCTATGGCCTCAAGCTCGGGCACAAGCACATCCCGGAAATGATGGCCCACACCGGCCTGACCACCAAGCCGGTGTTCATGCCCATCGTCGGCAACTTCTACAAGGGGCTGTCGGTCAGCGTGCCCCTGCACCTGGGCCGGCTGGCGCCGGGCATCGAGGCTGCGGACCTGCAGAAGGCCTTCGAGGAACGCTACGCCAAGGAGCGCTTCATCCGCGTCAAGCCGCTGTCGGATGCTGCCACGCTCGAGGCCGGCTTCTTCGATGTGCAGGGCGCCAACGACACCAACCGTGTCGACATCTTCATCTTCGCCGACGACCAGCAGGCGATCCTGATGGCCCGCGTCGACAACCTGGGCAAGGGCGCCAGCGGCGC
>JANOPR010000036.1:0-3415 GCA_031421955.1 Burkholderiales bacterium | reverse complement strand
GCGCGATCGCCAGGTCTTCCTGCACCGCGTGCACGCCGCGCGAGCGCAGAAAACCCGTCAGGTACGCCGTCGAAGGGTAGGGCGTGTTGAGCTGCGTCATCGGCGCGATGAGCGACAGCACGCGCGGGGGCGACGCTGAAGCCGGGGCAGTCATCGCGACGGGTCCACTGGCGCTCAGGCCATCTGCATGCGCTGCAGCCGCGCGGCCTCTTCGTCGCGCGCGTCGTCGATCTCGCGCATCACCTGGCGCAGATCGACCGCGCCGCGCTTGTGCTCGTAGCGGCCGGTCAGCGGTGTGTCGGGCAGCAGCAGGCCGCGCTCGAACAGGGCCCACATCTCGGGCCCGTAATGCGTGTGGCGCAGCTCGGGCGCAAAGCGGCCGAAGAAATGGCGCAGGTTGCCGACGTCGCGCAGCAGCATGCGCTGGGCGTGGTTGTTGCCCGCGGCGTCCACCGCCTGCGGCAGGTCGATGATCACCGGCCCGTCGGCGGCCAGCAGGATGTTGAATTCCGACAGATCGCCGTGGATCACCCCGGCGCACAGCATGCGCACCACCTCGGTCATCAGCGTGGCATGGTGCGCGCGCGCTTCTTCCGGCGTGAACCGCACATCGTTCAGGCGCGGCGCCGCGCCGCCCTCGGCGTCGGCCACCAGCTCCATCAGCAGCACGCCGTCATGAAAGTTGTAGGGCCGCGGCACGCGCACGCCGGCGGCCGCGAGCCGGTACAGCGCATCGACCTCGGCGCTCTGCCAGGCTGCCTCCTGCGCCTGCTTGCCAAAGCGCGTGCCCTTGGCCATGGCACGCTTCTCACGGCTGTTCTTGACCTTGCGGTTCTCGGTGTAATCCACCGCCTGGCGAAAGCTGCGCTGCGTGGCTTCCTTGTAGACCTTGGCGCAGCGCGTCTCGTCGCCGCAGCGGACGACGAAGACCATGGCTTCCTTGCCGCTCATCAACTGGCGCTGCACCGAGTCGATCAGGCCTTCCTCGATCAGGGTTTGCAGGCGTGGGGGGGCTTTCATGGGGGCATTGTCCGCTGAGCAGCCTGGGCGCACTGCCAACTCGGGTCACACTCTCGTTGTCAGATCTACCGGAGACCGGCTTGAAGTTCCAGATGGCGAAGAATTCCCTGTTCGCGGTGCTGCTGCGCTCGCCCTGGTGGATCAGCGCGGGCATCGCGCTGTTGCTGGGCGTGCTGGGCTTTGCGCTGCTGCCGCTTCAATACCGGGTGTTCGGCGCCGTGTCGGGCCTGCCTTTCGCCGTGATCGCCGTCATCGCCGCCTACCGCCAATGGCACCTGCCCAGCGCGGCGCGCGTGGCGCAGACGCAGGAGGCGCTGGCCAAGATGGCCTGGCCCGCCTTTGCCGCGCTGCTCGAGCAGGCCTTCCAGCGCGACGGCTACACGGTGCACCGTGGCAAGACTGCGGGCGTCGATTTCGAGATCGAGCGCCAGGGTCGACGCATGGTGGTGAGTGCGCGGCGTTGGAAGTCGGCGCACATCGGCTTGGAAGCCTTGCGCGCACTGCAGGCGGCGCGCGAGGCCGCCGAAGCGCGCGACGCCCTGGTCATCGGCCTGGGCCTTGTAAGCGACAACGCGCGGCCCTATGCCGCCGAACACCGCATCGCGGTCTGGCAGGCCGACGAACTGGCCCACGCGCTGCGCGGTCTGAAGCTGGGTTGAACAGGTTCAGGCGGCGGGCGAGCGACGGCCCGCCCAAGCGGGCCGTTTGCGCGCAGCGGCCCGGGCTTCAGGGCATGAACGCAAAGTTCGTCAGCACGTTCGCAGTCAGCGTGATGTTCGCTGCCATGGCGGTGCGGCTGGGTGCGCTGGCCTCGAGCCGGTAGAGGCCGGCGACCAGGGCGTCGCTGCTGAACGTGAACGTCGTGGCGCCCGCGGCATAGGCCAGCCTGGCTGGGGCGCCCGCGGGCAAGGTCATGCTGTAGGCACCCGTGGTGGCGTCGGCTCCGCTGTAGCCGGCTTCGATGGTCGGGCCGCCGCTGAGGGCCTGCGTGGCGCGCACCGCGGCGCCGGTGTTGGCCAGGCTGCCGCTCACCGTGACGAGGCCCGAGGCGACATGGCTGGCTGCCGAGATCGGCGTGTTGATGCGTGCCGTGCTGCTGCCGATGACGGTGGAAGCGGTATCGCTGACGGGCACGCCGGTCATGACGGCATTGACGCGTCCGCCCGCGGTGATCACGAGGTCGTAGGTGCCGGCGGGCACGGGGTAGAGCGTGAAGCGGCCGGTGGCGTCCGGCGGCGTGGCGCGCACGGGTGCGCCGGCCACCTGGGCCGACACCGAGGTGTTGGGGCTGATCAGCGAGGGATCGACGAAGCCGACGATGCGCTGGCCTGCGCTGGACAGGATCGGGATCACCGACAGCACCGGCTTCAGGTGGTAATTGCCCGAGTTGCCGGCCCTGACGAAGGACTTGCAGGCGTCGAAGTCGATCGCGAAGTCGGCCACCTGGCCAGCCAGCACGGTCAGATTCACGTTCGTCTTCAGGCCACTCTGCTGCGCGCTAGGCGTGGTCAGTGCGCGCTCGACACCGCCGGTGGGCGTGATCGAATTGGCCAACGGGTTGGCGGCCGTGTTGGCGGCCAGCACCAGGCGCAACTGGTTGTAGCTGCCGGCCGGCAGCTCGGTCTGGCCCAGCGGCAGCAGGGTGCCGTTGTTCAAGGTCAGCAGGTCCACACGCTGCGGCGCAGCCAGCACCACTTCGGACCATCCTGAGTCGCTGTTCTCTGCCGTACCGCTCTGGTGCACACGCACTCGCTCGACCGTGACGAACACGCTGTCATAGCCGCAGGCCGGTGCATCGGTGAGCGACAGGCGCATCGTGCCCGTATTCGGCGCACTGCCACCGCCCCCGCAAGCGGCGAGCAGGGTTGCGGCTGCCAGCGCAATGCCGGCCAGTGGAAAGTGGTGAAGTTGTTTCATGGTCTGAATCTCCCGGTAAGAAAAGGCGCAACTGCGCGGCATGGTCGCAACCGTACTTCATAGCGCTGCGATGGGTTGTAGGACGTTGTTACGGGGAATCGTCGGAGATTGCCGCGGGGGCGCGACAACAAGGCCGTACTCCTTACCGCAAGTGCACGCTGACTCTGCTGGCTACCCGGTTGGCCGACAGGGGACTTCATGCTATTTTTCAGCCGCTACCGAAGCGACTCCGGGGGGCTGCATGGGTTCATCACCGTGGCAAGACAGTGCGGCCATGAGGCGCAGGTCGATCGGCGCGACGTGCTGCATTGGGCCGCGTGCCTGAGCGCGGCCTGCCTGTGCGGGCCGCTGACGCTTGCGAATGCACAGGCGCCGCTTGCGGTGCACAAGTACAGCCGCACGCTGCTGGTCGACAAGTTCGGGCGCCCGTTCAAGAGCCGGCAGCTGGCTGCGGGCGCGGCGCACATCTTCAACTACC
>JANOPR010000035.1:0-2077 GCA_031421955.1 Burkholderiales bacterium | reverse complement strand
CGTGGCCTGGGCCTTCGTCGCCCACACCGACGGCGCCTTCGACGAAGACCTGTTGATGCAGTTCCTGAATGCCTACCAGGAAACGCGCGAACTCAAGCTGGCCGAGATATGGGCCCTGCCGACCACGTTGCGCGTGGTGCTGATCGAAAACCTGCGCCGCCTGGCCGAACGCGTGGCCAGCAACAAGGCCGCGCGCGAAGTCGCCAACCTGTGCTGTGATCGCCTGGACACCTGCACGGTGGCGGCGCTCGAAGAGGTGCACGCGCTGCTAGAGCGGCGCGGCGTCGGCTGGGTGTTCCTGACCCAACTGGCCCAACGCCTGCAGGACGGCCGCACCGCCGGTGACGGCGGCGACCGCGCCGAACTGCAGGCCTGGCTGCGCCAGGCCCTGCCCGACCCGGCCGCGATGCAGGCCCAGCAGATCGCCGACCAGGCGGCCGACAACCTGAGCGTGAGCAACGCGCTCATGTCGCTGCGCGCCATCGGCGACGCCGATTGGCCCGACATCGTCGCCCGCACCAGCGCCCTGATGCGCCTGATGCTGACCTCGCCGCTGTTCGAGGCCGAGCACGCCCTCACGCGCGACCAAACCCTGCACGGCATCGAGCGCCTGGCCAAGAAGAGCGGCCGCAGCGAAGGCGCGGTCGCGCAAACCCTGCTCGACCTGATGCATGCGGCCGACGACGGCGACAACGCCAGGCGCGTGGCCAGCCACTGGCTGCGCGGCGCGGGCCGGCCGACCCTCGTGCAGGCACTCGGCCTGCGCGAACGCCTGGCCCGCGCCTGGCGCCCGCTTGTGCGCCGCCTGGCCCTGCCCAGCTACCTCGGCCTGCTGCTGCTGGGCACGCTCGGGCTGGTGGCCTGGATGCTGGTGCGGCACGCGGCCGGGCTGGCCAGTGCCCCAGCGCCCTGGGTGACGGGCCTGGGCGCGGCGCTGATGCTGTGGCCGGCCTCGGAGGCCTTGGTGGCCGTCATCAACCGGCTGATCAGCGAATCCGCCCGCCCGAAAACCTTGTCGCGGCTGGCGCTGGCGGGCGGCATCCCGCCCGAGCACCGGGTGATGGTCGTCATCCCCGCCATGCTGACGAGTGCCGCATCGAGCCAGGAGCTGGTGCACCGGCTGCAACTGCATTACCTGGCCAATCCTGAGAAGCAGGCGCAGTTCGCGCTGCTCACCGACTGGGCCGATGCCGACACCGCGCAGGCACCGAGCGACGATGCCCTGCTGACCGGGGTGGTGCAGCAGATCGCTGCACTCAACGCCGCCCACGCGAACGACGACGTCGCGCCGCGCTTCATCGTCCTGCATCGCGCCCGCAGCTTCAGCCAGACCGAGCAGCGCTGGATCGGCTGGGAACGCTAGCGCGGCAAGCTCGAGCAACTCGTCGCCGCGCTGGCCCAAGGCACCCAGGCCCAGTTCCTCGACCTCGGCGCGGCTTCTCACATCGCGCCGGGCACGCGCTACATCGTCACGCTGGACAGCGACACCCAACTGCCGCCGGGCAAGCTGCGCGAGCTGGTGGGCGTGGCCGCGCACCCGCACAACCAGCCCGAGCTCGACGCCGACGGCCGCAGCGTGCTGCACGGCTACGGCATCCTGCAGCCGCGCATCGTCACGCCGCTGCCGGCGCCACGCGACTTCACGCTCTACCACTGGCTGTTCGCCGGCCAGTGCGGCATCGACCCCTACAGCGCCGCCAGCTCCGAGGTCTACCAGGACCTGTTCGGCGCCGGCAGCTTCACCGGCAAGGGTCTGCTCAATGTGCGTGCGATGCACGCCGTGCTGGCCGGGCACCTGCCCGAAGGCCTGGTGCTGAGCCACGACCTGGTCGAAGGCGCGATGGCGCGCTGCGCCGCCGTGACCGACATCGCGGTGATCGAAGACGCGCCCTTCCACGCCGACGTGGCGCTGTGGCGCGTGCATCGCTGGATGCGCGGCGACTGGCAGTTGCTGCCGATCCTGCTGCAGCCACGCCGCTACCCCCTGCGCGCGATCGACCGCTGGAAGATGTTCGACAACCTGCGCCGCTCGCTGGTGGCGCCGATGTCGCTGGCCCTGCTGGTGTGGGCCCTCGTG
>JANOPR010000034.1:0-3259 GCA_031421955.1 Burkholderiales bacterium | reverse complement strand
CACCGCTCGGCCGAGCGCCTGGCGGCGCGCTTGGCGCGCCACGCCGCGCTGCGCGCCGCGCCGTGCCCGAAGTGATCAGCTCGCGCCGGGCCCTTCGAGTTCGAGCGCGGTCAACCACAGCCGCAGATCGAACTCGAGCTGGTGGTACGCCGGCTCCATGTGGGTGCACAGCGCGTAGAACGCCTTGTCGTGCTCGCGCTGCTTCAGGTGCGCAAGTTCGTGCACCACGATCATCTTCAGGAACGGCGCGGGCGCCTCTTTGAACAGGCTGGCCACGCGGATCTCGCGCTTGGCCTTGAGCTGGTTGCCCTGCACGCGCGACACCGCGGTGTGCGTGCCCAGCGCGTTGCGCACGATATGCAACCTGGCGTCGTAGGCCACCTTGGCCAGCGGCGGCGCGCTGCGCATGAACTCCCGCTTCAGCGCGGCGACAAACTCGACCAGCGCGCCGTCGCTGCGCACGTCGTGGCCATTGGGGTAGCGCGCGGCCAGCGTGGGGCCCAGGCGTCCCTGTGCCAGCAGGGCCTGCACCGGGGCCAGCAGCGCTGCCGGGTAGCCGCTCAGGTATTTCATCGGCGCGATTGTCGATCCGGTGGGCAGATCGGGCCGGCGAGCGCTATGCTGCATTGCGTCGGGTGGTGGGTTGGCCACGATGCATCCCGCAACCAGGAGGCCCCGCACCGTGACTGTTGCCGACAACGTCCCCTACCGGCGCATCGCCACCGAAGAGGCGTTCGCACCGCCCGAGGTGATCGAACATTACCGCGGCCTCTTTGCCGGCGCCGACCCGGACCCCGGCGCCAAGGGGCTGATCGGCTTTTACATGACCAGCCCGAGCGCGCGGGCGCGCCACATCATGCGCTGCCTGACCGACCTGGACCAGTTGCGCCTGCAGCACATGGACGAGGCCGGCATCGCGATGCAGGTGATCGGCCTCACCGCGCCCGGCGTGCAGGTGATGGAGCGCGCCGATGCGGTGTCTTTCGCGCGGCTGGCCAACGACCAGCTGGCCGACGCCGTGCGCCGCCACCCGACGCGCTTTGCCGGCATGATCGCCGTCGCGCCGCAAGACCCGGCGGCGGCCGCGGCGGAGATCGAGCGCGGCGTCAACCGCCTGGGCATGCGCTCGGTGATCATCAACTCGCACACCCAGGGCGAGTACCTGTCGGACGCCAAGTTTTGGGACATCTTCGCCGCCGCCGAGGCCCACGGCGTGCCGATCTACCTGCACCCCAACGCGCTGCCGCGCAGCATGTTCCAGCCCTTCCACGAATGCGGCCTGGATGGCGCCATCTACGGCTTCGGCGTCGAGACCGGCCTGCACGCGCTGCGCATCATCACCGCCGGCGTGTTCGACCGCTTCCCGAAGCTGCAGATCATCATCGGCCACATGGGCGAGGCGCTGCCGTTCTGGGCCTACCGGCTGGACTACATGCACCGCGCCACCGTGGCCTCGCAGCGTTACGAGAGCATCAAGCCGCTGCGCAAGAAGCCCAGCGACTACCTGCGCGAGAACTTCGTCATCACCAACAGCGGTGTGGCCTGGGAGCCGGCGATCAAGTTCACGCAAGACGTGGTCGGCGTCGACCGCGTGCTGTATGCGATGGACTACCCGTACCAGCACGCGGTGGAAGAAGTGACCACGCTCGACGCGATGGCGATGAGCGCCGAGCACAAGAAGCAGTTCTTCCAGACCAATGCCGAACGCGTGTTCGGCCTTACCGGGGCAACGCCATGAACCGCGGCGTGGTCAAGGCCGTGCTCGGCCTGTTCGCGGTCGTGGCCGCGCTGGCCGCGCAGGCCCAGGCCTGGCCCACGCAGCCCGTCAAGATCGTCGTGCCGTTCACGGCGGGCACGGGCATGGACACGATTGCGCGTGCCGTCGCGCCGCGGCTGCAGGAGCGGCTGGGCCAATCGGTGATCGTGCTGAACACGCCCGGCGCCAGCGGCAACATCGGCGCCGACAACGTGGCCAAGGCCGCACCCGACGGCTACACCGTGCTGATGGGCGCCAACACCATGCTGATGGCCGCGCAGCTGTACAAGAACGTGCCATTCGACCCGGTGAAGGACTTCTCCCCGGTGTCGCTCGCCGCCTGGGGCACGCTGATGCTGGTGGCCAATCCGAAGACCGGCGTCAGATCGGCGACGAGCTGATCGCCGCGGCCAAGGCGCGGCCGGGACATGTTACGTATGGCTCGCCGGGCGTGGGCACGCCGCACCACATGGCGATGGAGCTGTTCAAGGTCAGGACCCAGCTGTTCATGCTGCATGTGCCCTACCGCGGCTCGGCCGGCTACGTTCAGGATCTGCTGTCCGGCGAATTGATGGTCGGCTTCCTGCCGGTGCATATCGCACAGGGATTCGTCAACGCCGGCAAGTTGACGGCGCTGGCCGTCGGCGGCGACAAGCGCCACGCCGTGGCGCCCTCGGTGCCCACCTTCGACGAGCTGGGCATCAAGGGTGTCGAGGTCGATCTCTGGTACGCCTTCTTCGCCCCGGCCAAGACACCCGCGGCGGTGCTCGCGCGGATGAACAGCGAGATCTCGGCGATCCTGATGCTGCCCGAAGTGCGTGAGCTGCTGGGCCGCGCCGGCATGGACGCCAGCGCGTCCACGCCCGACGAGTTGACGCGGCTGGTCGGCAAGGACTACCCGCGCTGGGGCGAGGTAATCCGCAGAAACGGCATCACGGCCGAGTAGAGCGATAGCGCCATCGTCGGCGCCGGCCGCCCAGATGCGCCAACTGCTTCAACCGACGTCGATCGGATCGGCCGACTCCGACTTCGGCGCGACCACGTTGTCAACGCTCAGTGGATCTGCCCGATCGTCCGCGCCCAACGAGCCGACGTAGGTGCTGTAGGCCTCGGGCGAGGCCGTGGCGCTGGCCGGCACTTCGTTGGCCGCCGGCGCATCAGCCGGGCTTGCGCCCCCGCCGCCGCAGGCCGCCAGCATCCACAACAACGCGGCTGCAGTCATCCCGTGTTTGGCATTCATGGCGTGCTCCTTAGCGGCTGCCGGGAATCGGCGTGTTGAGGTACGGGAATCCGGTCATCAGCGGCACCACGGCCTGGTCCACCGCGTCGTGCAGCCTGAATGCCGTCGCACCCAGCGGCACGGCCGACGGGTTGCACGCGGCGCCGAAGCCGAGCGCATTGGTGTTGCCGTTGGCCATGCACAGGCCGCCCATCACCGCCACCAGTGAGATGTCGACGACATCGTCCTTCGGGCGTCGGCCGTTCGGGTAGCCCGCGTTGTCG
>JANOPR010000033.1:0-1684 GCA_031421955.1 Burkholderiales bacterium | reverse complement strand
GAAGAAGTTGAAGCGGTCGGCCACGTAATGGCGGTGCTTCGGGAATGCCGCCGGCGGCAGGTCCTTGAAGTGCGGGCTGTGGAACTCGGCCAGCAGTTTCTCTCGGTACAGCGCCTCCATCTCGGGGCCGTTGGTCTCGAGCACGTCGAAGGCGAAACGCCCGGCGCGGGCCTCGGTCACCGCGCGCTGCAACACCTTCTCGGAGCTCGAGCGCCAGAGCAAGGCCTTGACGCCGTACTTCTTCTCGAAGGCTTCCGTGATCGGGCCCGAGTCCTTGGTGTTGAGCGAGGTGTAAATGCTGACCGTGCCCTCTTTCCTGGCGCCCTCGAGCAGCCGGGCCTCACGGTCGGCGCCCTTGTACATGTAGATTGCGGCGTTGCGGGCCGCGACATCCTGGGCCAGCGCGCTGCGCGTGGCCAAGGCGCCCACCGCACCGAGCGAGGCCAGCGTCAGCTGGCGTCGCAGGGCATCGACTTTCGACGTGACTGTCATCTTGCGTCTCCTAAGGGTTGGGCGCGTGCGTGCCCGTCGCGCGGACTCACCCGATAGCAACGCAGCGCAGGACTGCCACGCTGACCGCGGCCGCTGGCCAGCCGTCGATTAGAAGCTGTGCGCCAGGCCAATCGCCATTTGCGTGGTGTCCTCGCCCGGATTTGAATTCGGCGTGCTGTCCAGGTCAGCCGAGTTGAAGCGCGCCGAAACGCCATTGGTAACGCGACTGATGCCGCCGAAAGCGTAGGTGCGCCGGCTGAGGTAGTACGCCGCGCCGACTGTGAACTTGCTGCCCTCCAGCCCGGTGGTGGTGCACGCCGTCGTCACGCGGGTGCAGGAGCCGGCGTTGGACTTGACGTAATGGGCGGCGGTGCGCCACTGGTCGCTCCAGCGGTTTTCCATCGCGAGAAGGAAGGCGGTGTTCTTGTAGGACTCGAATCTGCCGGCGATCGTCGCGTTCTCCTTGTACTCCTTCTGGATCACGTCGAACTCGAACTTGTGCTGCTTGTTCAGCCGGTACTCCAGAGTGAACTGCGTCGCCTTGTCCTTCGAGTTCACCGTCTGGATGGCGTTGTTGCGCAGCGCCGACGGGGCCTGGGCCGAGCCGCCGAAGTAGTCGTCGTGGATTTCGTGGGCAATCGCGACGTAGAACGGGCCCTTGTCGTACTTGAGCCCCATCGAGAGCGTCGTCAAATTGCGGGTGGCGGTCTTGGCCGGGTCCAGCGAATACTGCAATCCGGCCTGGAAGTCATTGAACTCGGCGGTCTCGAGCTGGATCGAGTTGGCCCGGCGCTCATGGAAACGCGCCGCGCTGCTCGTGCCAAAGCCCGGCTTGCGCAGGATGCTGCTGTTGGACAGGAAGGTGCCACTGCTGACGCCCAGGATGCCGATCTTGTCGCCGTAGTCCTTGAAGATGGTGTCCATCAGGCCCAACCGCAGCGTGCCCATCGAGTTCTCGAGGCCGACCCAGGTGTCGCGGTTCCAGAACGCCGTCGCGCTGCCAGCCGCACCGTTGTTGACCGCCACGACCGACTCCATCTGGAACTCAGCCTTCATGCCACCGCCGAGATCCTCCTTGCCACGGATACCGAAGCGCGAATTACCCGCGGTCATGCCGAGGTTGCGCGTCACCGCGTCGGCGCCCGCACCGGCGGCACCCAGGCTGGACGCCGACGGGCCGGCGGCGGTTGCC
>JANOPR010000032.1:0-5981 GCA_031421955.1 Burkholderiales bacterium | reverse complement strand
CGCCGGGTCCCGCCCCGGCAGGCGGCATACTTTCTTTCTGTTGGCCCAGAAAGAAAGTAAGCAAAGAATGAGGGCCCAACACGAATCTTTGGGTTTGAACGCGCGAGCGTTTCCTGTTCGCGTGCACAAGTCTGATTGATCCGGTAAGGCCTGCGTTTGCAATGAGCCCAACGGACTTGCCTCGCCCTTGTCGTGGCCCAAGCGCGGTGCGCCGCGGTGCAATCGAAACTTGAGCCCGTACCGGGTCAGGCCTCGCAGCAATACACCCGCGTCACTCGCGACCGCAGGCGCGAGTGATCACGTGTTGAGGCTCTTTCTCTTTGGTTACTTTTCTCTTTGAGCCAGCAAAGAGAAAGTGACTGCCTGCCGGGGCACTCCCGGCGCCGACTCTGCAAGAGAAGAACGACCTACTTGACGATCAAGACCGGAATCTCGCTATGCGTCAGCACGCGCGCCGTCTCGCTGCCCAGCAGCAGAGCGGTGATGCCGCGCCGCCCGTGCGAGGCCATGACGATCAGGTCGCACTGCTGCGCCTTGGCATGGTCGAGGATCGCTTCCCAGGCGTGCAGCGCTTCGACCGTGTGGCCGCTGCAGGCCACGCCAACCTTGCCGGCGGCATCGACCACGGCCTTCACGCGGGCCGCCGCGATGCGCTCCTGCGCGTCGTAGAACTCCTGCGGCGGCACGGGCTGCATCTCGGAGATGGCGCTGTAGGGGAACGGCTCCTTGACGCTGATCGCGAACAACTGCGCGCCTTGCTCGCCAGCCAGCGATAACGCCGTCTGCACGGCCTTGGCGGTGATGTCGGAACCGTCGGTCGGAACGAGGATGCGCTTGAACATGATGGCCTCCTGGGTTGCATGCCACAGTAACGGCGCTAGCCTAGACGCGGCTTGCGTTATGTCAAGCGGTTCTTTGCCCGATCAGCCCACGGCCTGCGGCCGCGCCGGGTCAGCGGACCACTCGCTCCAGGAGCCCGGGTAGAGCATGCTGTCGCCCAGGCCGGCATGCGCCAGCGCCAACAGGTTGTGGCAGGCGGTGACGCCCGAGCCGCATTGCTGCACCAGTTCGGCGGCGCTGCGGCCGGCCAGCAGTGGTGTCCACTCGGCGTGCAATGCGGCTGCGCACTTGAAGCGGCCGTCGGCCTCGAGGTTGTCCTTGAACGGCCGGTTGCGTGCCCCGGGAATGTGGCCGGCGGCCCGGTCGAGCGGCTCGACCTCGCCGCGGAAGCGGTCGTTTGCGCGGGCGTCGATCAGTTGCACGCGACCCAGGCGCGATTGCAGCGTGTCGGCGTCGATCGTCGCCAGGGCCGGCGCCTGCGCCGGGTAGGGCCCGGCCGGCAGCGGCGGCGTGACTGCGGCCGTCACGGCGCCGCCCGCGTCGCGCCAGGCAGCGATGCCGCCATCGAGCACGGCCACTTCGGCGTGGCCCATCCAGCGCAGCAGCCACCAGGCGCGCGCGGCGTACATGCCGCCCTGGGCGTCGTAGCAGACCACCGACCTGGCCGGCGTGATGCCGAGCTCTCCGAGCCGAGCGGCGAACGCCGCGCGATCGGGCAGCGGGTGGCGTCCGAGAAAGCGGCCCTGGGCGTCCTCCTTGGCGCCTGCCATGTCGCGGTCCAGGTGCAGGTACTGCGCGCCCGGCAGGTGACCCTCGCGCCAGGCCCGCTCGCCGGCCTCGGTGTCCGCGAGATTGAAGCCGCAGTCGAGCAGGACCGCGGTGCTCGCGCCTTGCAGGCGAGCCAGGAGAAGGTTGGCGGTGATGATTGTGTTCATGTTATGCATCATTCGGGGGTGAGCGGGTGTCCTGCGCGTCGTGTTGCTGGCGCGCACGCAGGAAGGTCGCGACCAGGCCGGCGACCACGATCAGCGCCATGCCGGCCAGCGCCATCCAAGTCACCGGATCGTTGAATACCAGCACGCCCAAGATAGACGAAAAGACAATGCCCAGGTACTGCAGGCTGGCGTTGGACAGGGTGTGGCCGATGCGGTAGGCGCGCGTCATCATCATCTGCGCCGTCGTGGCCGACAGTCCGATCGCCAGCAGCAGCGCCACGCCGCCCGGGGTGTGTCCGCTCGCGCCGTGCAGCGCAATCCACAGCGCACCCAGGCCCAGTCCACCGATCGAGAAGTAGAAGACGATGCGCGCTTCGGGCTCGCCGGCACGACCCAGTGCCGTGACCTGCAGGTAGGCCATCGCTGCGAGCAGGCCCGACAGCAAGCCGGCCAGGCCATGCCAGAGCTGCTGGTGTTCGATCGTCGGGCGCAGCACCAGTGCCACGCCGGCAAAACCGGCCAACACGGACGCCACCAGCCGGCCGTCGACGCGCGCAGCGCCGAGCATCACTGCGCCGCCGAGCAGGAACAGGGCCATCCATACCGAGGACATGTAGTTCAGCGTCATGGCCGTGCCCAGCGGCAAGCCGCCCAGGGCATAGAACCACAGCACCAGGGACGCGACGCCGCTGGCCGAGCGCCAGAAGTGCATGGCCGGCATCTGCGTGCGCAAGCTGGTGCCGCGCAGCCGCGCCAGCGCGGTGATGAACAGCACGCCGATCAGGCTGCGGTAGAACACCAGTTCGCCGGCGTCGTATTGCTCCGACGCCCACTTGACGCAGACCGCCATCAGCGAGAACAAGAACGCCGAGGTGAGCATCAGCACGGGCGCCGAGGGCCCGCGCGGCGGTGGCGTCACGGCCGCAGCGACAGGCGGTCGCGGTACCACTCGTGGAAGTGCTGCATGCCGTCTTCCATCGGGCTCTGGTAGGGGCCGGCGTCGTCGTCACCGCGCTCCATCAGGGCCTGGCGCCCGGCGTCCATGCGCAGGGCGATCTCATCGTCTTCGACGCAGGTCTCGAGGTACGCCTCCTGCTGGGCCTGGACGTACTCACGCTCGAACGCCGCGATCTCTTCGGGGTAGAAGAACTCGACCACGTTGAGCGTCTTGCGCGGACCCTTGGGAATCAACGTCGACACCACCAGCACGTTGGGGTACCACTCGACCATCACGCCGGGGTAGTAGGTCAGCCAGACGGCGCCAAAGCGCGGCGTCTTGCCGTTCTGGAAGCGCATCACGGCGTCCTGCCAGCGCTGGTACGCCGGCGAGCCGGCACGCCCCAGGGCCTCGCCGCCGGAGTGGGCAACGCCGACGGTCTGAACCGAGTAGTCGCGACCCATTTCCCACTGCAGGTCCTCGCAGCTGACGAAGTTGGACAGGCCGGGGTGGAACGGGCCGACGTGGTAGTCCTCGAGGTAGACCTCGATGAAGGTCTTCCAGTTGTAGTCGCACTCATGCAGGTGCGTTCGGTCGTAGACGTAGCCGCTGAAATCCAGGCCGGCGCGCGCGCCGAGCCCGGCCAGGTCGGCCGCGACGTTGCAGGCATTGGCCTCGAACAGCAGACCGTTCCAGCCCTGCAGCGGGTAGTTGGTCAGGTTCAGGCAGGGGTCTTGCGCGAAATGGGGCGCCGCGATCAGCGCGCCATGCAGGTCGTAGGTCCAGCGGTGCAGGGGGCAGACGATGTTGTTGCCAGGGCTGCGGCCGCGGCCCCGCAGCATCAGCGCCTGGCGGTGCCGGCAGACGTTGGACACGAGCTCGACGCCGTCGGCGGTGCGCACCAGGGCGCGGCCATCGCCTTCATGCGCCAGCGTGTGGAAGTCGCCGACGTCGGGCACGGCAAGCGCGTGGCCGACGTAGCGTGGGCCGGGCTGGAACAGATCGCGGCGCTCGCGCTCGTAGAGGGCGGCATCGAAGTAGCTCGAGACCGGCAACTGCGATGCGCTGCGCTGCAAGGCGTCGCGCGTGATGCTCAAGTCGGACATGGTACAGGGGGTCTCGGCAGCGAGGCGCGATTGTATCGACGGGGTCGCGACTCGCGGCTGATGCGGGTCAATGTCCGCCGGCGGCCGTTGCGTCGCGGGCAGCCTGACTACAATGCCGCCCTGGTTTTCCCTTACCGAGATGCCGCGCCAATCCGCCACCGCCACTCCACCGACGCCCGTGCGCTACGAAGACGCGCTGGCCGAGCTCGAACGTCTGGTGCAGCGCATGGAAGACGGCCAACTGCCGCTCGACCAAGTGCTCGACAACTACCGCCGCGGCGCCGAATTGCTCGAGACCTGCCGATCGCGGCTGGCTGCGATCGAGGAGCAGGTCAAGGTGCTCGAGAACGGGCAGCTCAAGCCCTGGGTGGCCTCGACATGAAGCTCGACGACTTCGGGACCTGGACGCGCGCGGCACAACGCGCGGTCGAGGTCGCGCTCGAGGCGTGGGTGCCGCTCGATGCGCCCGCCGGGTTGGGCGAGGCCATGCGCTACGGCGTGCTCGACGGGGGCAAGCGCCTGCGACCCCTGCTCGTGATGGCTGCCAGCGAGGCCGTGCATGGCCATGTGCAGGCCGCGCTGCGGGCCGCGGTGGCGGTCGAACTGATCCACGCTTATTCCCTGGTGCACGACGACATGCCCTGCATGGACGACGATGTGCTGCGCCGGGGCAAGCCGACCGTGCATGTGCGCTTCGGCCAGGCCCAGGCCATGCTGGCGGGCGACGCCATGCAGGCGCTGGCCTTCGAAGTGCTGACGCCCGACGACGCCGAGCTCGTCCCGCCGGCCTTGCAGGCCCGGCTGTGTGCCTTGCTGGCGCGCAGCGCGGGGCACATGGGCATGGCGGGCGGGCAGGCCATCGACCTGGCCAGCATCGGCATGGCCCTGGACGAGGCGGCTGTGCGCGACATGCACCGGCGCAAGACGGGCGCACTGTTGCAGGCCAGCGTCCTGATGGGGGCCGCCTGCGGCACTGCCGACGAGAACGCCCGGCGCGCCCTGGCCGACTATGGTGCGGCCATCGGGCTGGCCTTCCAGGTCGTTGACGATATCCTGGACGTCACGCAAGCCTCCGAGACGCTGGGCAAGACCGCCGGCAAGGATCTGCACCACAACAAGCCGACCTATGTCTCGCTGATGGGCCTGGACGCTGCGCGCAGCCACGCGCAGGAATTGCGCGACCAGGCGCACGCGGCATTGGCTGCCAGCGGCCTGGCCGACGCCGCGCGGCTGGCGCTGCTGGCCGACAAGGTCGTTGACAGGGACTTCTAGACATGAATGCCATGACCACCACCTCGATCCTGTCGCGCATCGACAGCCCGGCCGACCTCAAGCGCCTGTCGCGCGCCGAGCTGACGTCGCTGGCCGCCGAGTTGCGGGAGTACGTGCTGCAGAGCGTGTCCAAGACGGGTGGGCACCTCTCGAGCAACCTGGGTACGGTGGAGCTGACGATTGCTCTGCACTATGTCTTCGACACGCCCGAGGACCGATTGGTGTGGGACGTGGGCCACCAGACCTATGCGCACAAGATCCTCACCGGCCGGCGCGACCGCATGGGCACGCTGCGCCAGCTGGGCGGCATCAGCGGCTTTCCGCGCCGCGACGAGAGCGAGTACGACACCTTCGGCACGGCGCACAGTTCGACCTCGATCTCGGCCGCGCTGGGCATGGCGATCGCCGCCAAGATCAAGGGTGAAAAGCGCAAGGCGGTGGCGATCATCGGCGACGGCGCGCTGAGCGCCGGCATGGCCTTCGAGGCCCTGAACAACGGTGGCGTATCGCATGGCGGCCTGCAGGCCGACATGCTGGTCGTGCTCAATGACAACGACATGTCGATCAGCCCGCCCGTGGGCGCGCTGAACAAGTACCTGGCGCGGCTGATGAGCGGCAAGTTCTACGCGGCTGCACGCGAGGGCGCCAAGACCGTGCTGAAGAACGCGCCGCCGCTGTTCGAGCTGGCGCGCCGCTTCGAGGAACACGCCAAGGGCATGATCGTGCCGGGCACGATTTTCGAGGAGCTGGGTTTCAACTATGTCGGCCCGATCGACGGCCACGACCTCGATTCGCTGGTGCCCACGCTGGGGAAAGCCGGAGAGTCCGCCGAGCTGGCGCAGCGAACCCATTGCGTCGCGCCGGCCCGTCAGTATCTTGTGCGGATAGGTC
>JANOPR010000031.1:0-5463 GCA_031421955.1 Burkholderiales bacterium | reverse complement strand
TTGTGGGTGCCCAACTTCGGCATCCAGGAGCTGATGCCGCACGGCGAGGTCACCGACGCGGTGTTCCCGCATGCCTACAGCTTCGAGGCCGGTTTCATGCACCCCGGCGAGGCGCCTGGGCATGGCGTCGAGATCGACGAGGCGCTGGCCGCCAAGTACCCGTACCAGCGCGCCTACCTGCCGGTGAACCGGCTGCAACACGACGGCACGCTGTGGCACTGGTGAGGCTGCCGCGCCTGCAACCTGCGATGCTGGCGGCGCTGCCGCCCGCTGTGCAGCGGCCCGGCTTCGACCGCGGCGCGCTCAAGCCGGGCATCGTGCACCTGGGGCTGGGCGCGTTCATGCGCGCGCACCTGGCCGTCTACACCGACGATGCGCTCGACGCCGGCGCCGGCCCCGCGTGGGGGATCAGTGGCGTCTCGCTGCGCCAGTGCGATACCCGCGACGCGCTGGCGCCGCAGCAGGGGCTGTACACGCTGGCGCTGCGCGACGGCGATGGCGAGCGCCTGCGCGTGATCGGCAGCGTGCTCGAGGCGCTGGTCGCGCCGGAAGACCCGAACGTGGTGGCCGAGCGCATCGCGCACGCCGACACGCGCATCGTCAGCCTCACGGTCACGGAAAAGGCCTACGCCAGCCAGGCCCCGGGCAGCGCCACGGCCACCGTCGTGCAGGGCCTGGCGCTGCGCCATGTGCGCGGGCTGGGGCCGGTGACGCTGCTGTCGCTGGACAACCTGCCGGCCAACGGCCGGGTGCTGAGCCGCGGCGTGCTGGCGCTGGCCGAGCGGCTCGGCGGTGCGGCGTTGCACGACTGGATCGCCGCGGGCTGCACGTTTCCATGCAGCATGGTCGACCGCATCGTGCCGCGCACCACCGACGCCGACCGCGACCGCATCGGCGCTGCGCTCGGCGCCCATGACGCCTGGCCGGTCGTGGCCGAGCCGTACATCGACTGGGTCCTCGAAGACTGCTTTGCAGCGGGCCGCCCCGATTGGCCCGGCGTGCGCTGCGTGGCCACGCAGGGCGACGTGGCGGCCTGGGAAAGGCTCAAGCTGCGCATGGTCAACGGCGCGCATTCGGCGCTGGTCTACCTCGGTGTCGTTGCGGGCTGGGCCACGGTGGATGTGGCGATCGGGCAGCCCGCGATGCAGCGTTTCATTGCGGCCCTGCTGCGCGACGAGGTCGAGCCCACCTTGACGGGCCTGGCCGTCCCGCCCGACTTTCGCACGCGCCTGCTGCAGCGCTTTGCCAACCCGGCGCTCGCGCACCGCTGCGCGCAGATTGCGATGGACGGCTCGCAGAAGATTCCGCAACGCCTGCTCGCCACCGTGCGCGACCGGCTTGCCGCCGGGGCTTCGATCGAGCAACTGGCCATGGCCCTGGCGGGATGGCTGCACTTCCTGCGCGGCCACGACGAGGCCGGCGAAAGCTACGCGGTTGACGACCCCCTGGCCGCGGCGCTGCAGGCGCAATGGCGGCAGGCCCAGGCGCTGGCCAGCGCAACGGCCCGCGCCGAGCACCTGACCCGATTCGCACCCGTGTTCGGCGACCTGGCCGGCGAGCCTCGCCTGGTCGCCGCACTGGCCCCTCGCCTGCAGAGCCTGAGCGAACGCGGCGTGGTGGCCACGCTCGGCGCATGACGAGTTTCTGATGACCGAGACACAATCAAGCTGGAGATCCGTATCGACATGAACCCCTCGTCTCGCCTCAAGGGCAAAACCGCCTTCCTCACCGCCGCCGGCCAGGGCATCGGCCGCGCCACCGCCGTGGCCTTTGTCCGCGAGGGCGCGCGCGTGATCGCCACCGACATCAACGCTGACCTGCTGAAGGCACTGGCCGCGGAGATCGGCTGCACGACGCAGGTGCTCGACGTGACCGACGCGGCGGCGATCGCGGCGGCCGCAAAAAACACCGGCGCCATCGACGTGCTGTTCAACGGCGCGGGTTTCGTCCATGCTGGCACCGTGCTCGACTGCACCGAGGACGAATGGGACTTCGGTTTCGAGCTCAACGTGCGTTCGCAATTTCGCCTGATCAAGGCCTTCCTGCCGGCCATGCTGAACGCGGGCGGCGGCTCGATCATCAACATGGCCTCGGTGGCCGGCAGCATCAAGGGCGCGCCCAACCGCTTTGTCTACGGCGCCACCAAGGCCGCGGTGATCGGGCTGACCAAGTCGGTGGCGGCCGACTTCGTCGGCAAGGGCATCCGCTGCAATGCCATCTGCCCCGGCACGGTCGAGTCGCCGAGCCTGCGCGACCGGATTGCCGCCGGGGCCCAGGCCAGCGGCCAGACGCCGGCGCAGGTCGAGGCCGGCTACGTGGCCCGCCAGCCCATGGGCCGGCTGGGCCGCACCGACGAGATTGCCGCGCTGGCGGTCTACCTGGCCAGCGACGAATCCGCGTTCATGACCGGCACCACGCAGGTCATCGACGGCGGCTGGTCAAACTGAATCCTCAACCCACGGAGAACCTCGAATGAAACTGCTGCGACATGGCCCCAAGGGCCAGGAAAAGCCCGGGCTGCTCGATGCCAAGGGGCAGGTGCGTGACCTGTCGGCGCTGATTCCCGACATCACCCCGGCCACGCTGGCGCCGGCCGCGCTGGCCGCATTGCGCGCACTGGACCACAACGCGTTGCCCGTGGTGCCGCAAGGCACGCTGGCGGTGCCGTGGAGCGGCATGGGCAAGTTCATCGCCATCGGCCTGAACTACGCCGACCATGCGGCGGAAACCAATTCGCCGATCCCCAAGGAGCCGATCGTCTTCATGAAGACCGTCAACAGCGCCGTCGGCTGCAATCACGCCGTGGTGCTGCCGCAGGGCTCGGTCAAGTCCGACTGGGAGGTCGAGCTCGGCATCGTCATCGGCAGCCGCGCGCGCTATGTGTCCAAGGAAGCCGCATTGACGCATGTGGCGGGCTATTGCATCGTCAACGACCTGTCTGAGCGCGAGTACCAGCTCGAACGCGGCAGCCAATGGGACAAGGGCAAGGGCTGCGACACTTTCGGCCCGGTGGGCCCCTGGCTGGTCACGACCGACGAGGTCGGCGACGTGCAGAACCTGTCGATGTGGCTGGATGTCAATGGCCACCGCTACCAGAAGGGCAGCACCAAGACGATGATCTTCGGCGCCGCCGAGATCGTCAGCTACCTGAGCCGCTTCATGACGCTCGAGGCCGGCGACCTGATCACGACCGGCACGCCCCCGGGCGTGGGTCTGGGCATCAAGCCCAATCCGGTGTTCCTCAAGCCGGGCGACAAGATGCACGTGTTCATCGAGAAGCTCGGCGAACAGCGGCAGACCGTGCACGCCTGGGACCCGGCGCTGATCGACTGCTGAGGCGCATGATCTGCCCGCGCGCCGGAACTTCCGGCGCGCGGGCGGAGTCATTGGTTTGTGCGTGAATTCACATGCAAC
Source organism: Burkholderiales bacterium (assembly GCA_031421955.1). Classification (GTDB taxonomy): domain Bacteria; phylum Pseudomonadota; class Gammaproteobacteria; order Burkholderiales; family Burkholderiaceae_C; genus CADEEN01. The sequence goes on along the minus strand of JANOPR010000031.1, from coordinate 2,049 downwards.
GGCACTTGCAAGACGCAGTGCGTCGCACTACAAACAGCAATCGGCGCGTCAGCCAGAGGGCGGCGCGACGCGTTGAACGACAGCGTTGGGGCTGTGGCGTGAAATGTGGGCGAAAAGCGCCGCATCTCAGACCATAGGCCGGCGCCGGTTGCGTGATGCTGCGTTCAAGATAGCGCAGCACTCCATGTGCGTGAGGATCGGAAAGCTCTGATGCCGCCTGGGCCCGTCAAGCCGGGACTGCATCAGAACTTCCCAGACACTGGCAGGCAATTGCTTGCGGGTGGCCCGTCCTTCCAAGGAGACCTGCACATGGACGTGATCACGAGCTATGCCGCGCGCTACGAGCGCACCCGTGAAGAAGAACTCTCGCTGGAGGACTTCCTCAAGGAATGCAAGCGCAACCCGCTGGCCTATGCCACGGCGCCCGAGCGCATGCTCAAGGCCATTGGTGAGCCGCAGTCGGTCGACACCCGCAACGACCCGCGGCTGTCGCGCATCTTCGCCAACAAGATCATCAAGATCTACCCGGCCTTCGCCGAGTTCTACGGCATGGAAGACGCCATCGAGCAGGTGGTGTCGTACTTCCGCCATGCGGCGCAGGGGCTGGAAGAGAAGAAGCAGATCCTGTACCTGCTGGGTCCGGTGGGCGGGGGAAAAAGCTCGATCGCCGAGCGCCTCAAGCAACTGATGCAGGACGTGCCGTTCTACGCCATCAAGGGCTCGCCGGTGAACGAGTCGCCGCTGGGTTTGTTCGATCTTGTCGAAGACGGGCCGATCCTGGAGAAGGAATACGGCATCCCGGCGCGCTACCTCAATCGCATTCTGTCGCCCTGGGCCGTGAAGCGACTCGAGGAGTACGGTGGCGACATCCGCCGGTTCAAGGTCGTCAAGCGCTTTCCGTCGATCCTCAAGCAGATCGGCATCAGCAAGACCGAGCCGGGTGACGAAAACAACCAGGACATCTCCTCGCTGGTCGGCAAGGTCGACATCCGCAAGCTCGAAACCTATGCCCAGGACGACCCCGACGCCTACAGCTACTCGGGCGGCCTGTGCCTGTCCAACCAGGGTCTGCTGGAGTTCGTCGAGATGTTCAAGGCGCCGATCAAGGTGCTGCATCCGCTGCTGACGGCCACGCAGGAGGGCAACTACAAGGGCACCGAGGGCTTCGGCGCGATGCCCTTCGACGGCATCGTGCTGGCGCACAGCAACGAAAGCGAGTGGAAGACCTTTCGCAACAACCGCAACAACGAAGCCTTCCTCGATCGCATCTACATCGTCAAGGTGCCGTATTGCCTGCGCGTGTCCGAGGAGATCAAGATCTACGAGAAGCTGCTGCGCAACTCGTCGCTGGCCCAGGCCAAGTGCGCCCCGGGCACACTGAAGATGATGAGCCAGTTTGCGGTGCTGACCCGGCTGAAGGAGCCGGAGAACTCGTCGCTGTTCTCGAAGATGCAGGTCTACGACGGCGAGAACCTCAAGGACACCGACCCGCGAGCCAAGAGCTACCAGGAGTACCGCGACTACGCCGGTGTCGACGAGGGCATGAGCGGTGTCTCGACGCGGTTCGCATTCAAGATCATCTCCAAGGTCTTCAACTTCGACAACACCGAAGTCGCGGCCAATCCGGTGCACCTGATGTACGTGCTGGAGCAGCAGATCGAGCGCGAGCAGTTCGCGCCAGAAATCGAGCAGAAGTACCTCGGGTTCATCAAGGAACACCTCGCCGCGCGCTATGCCGAATTCATCGGCAAGGAAATCCAGACCGCCTACCTCGAGAGCTACAGCGAGTATGGACAGAACATCTTCGACCGCTACGTCACCTACGCCGACTACTGGATCCAGGACCATGAATACCGCGACACCGACACCGGCGAGGTGTTCGACCGCGGCGCGTTGAACGCCGAGCTGGAGAAGATCGAGAAGCCCGCCGGCATCGCCAACCCGAAGGACTTCCGCAACGAGATCGTCAACTTCGTGCTGCGCGCGCGCGCCAACAACCAGGGCAACAACCCGGTCTGGACCAGCTACGAGAAGCTACGCACGGTGATC
>JANOPR010000030.1:0-8061 GCA_031421955.1 Burkholderiales bacterium | reverse complement strand
CGCGGTCGAGCCGCGCATCATGGGCGTCGGACCCGCCTACGCCATCCCGAAGGCGCTCGAGCGCGCGAAGCTCTCGCTCAAGGACATGGACATCATCGAAATCAACGAGGCCTTCGCCAGCCAGGTGCTGGGCTGCCTCGCGCTGATGAAGGTCGATTTCAAGGATCCGCGCGTCAACCCCAACGGCGGCGCCATCGCCATCGGCCATCCGCTGGGGTGCTCGGGCGCGCGCCTCGCTCTTACGGTGTCGCGCCAGTTGCAGGAAACCGGCAGCAAGTACGCCGTGGTGTCGCTGTGCATCGGTGTCGGCCAGGGGCTGGCCGTGATACTGGAGCGCGCCTAGGCCAGTACTACTCGAGGACCATGAAGGTGTAGCGGAAGGGTGTCGGGTCCACGCCGATCCGGATTTCGTCGCCATCGCGCAACGGCGCGGTCCCGCCCTTTTCGTTTGCGCCGATCCACGTTGCGGCCACCGAGGTCCCGCACACGCTGCCGCGGTCGACGAGCTGATAGCCCGCCGCGCTGCGCTCGATGCGGAAATGCTCTCTCGATACCTGCAGTTTTTCGCCGGCATCGACAAGATAGAGATCGTTCGTAGGCGCCGAATCGCCGCGCCGTGGCCGCTCGATGCGATGGAACACGCCCTCCACCATCTTGCCTCGCGATTCCCTGCCCACCCTGAACGGGAAACCGCGGATGCCGACCATGCCATCTACGACGATTCCCTGCGAAATTGCGGCCAGCGCCTCCGGCGTCAGCGCCTTTAGCGCGGCCACAGGCGCGAACCTCGCGAGGATTGCCTGCTTAGATTCCATGTCCCGCCTCCATCCATACCCGACGACGATAGAATGTACTCCCAACGAGAGGAATCGCCATGAACGCCCCCGACCAGCGCAAGCCCCGCGCCCAGTTCGCCTGGGACGACCCCCTGCTGCTCAACGACCAGCTCAGCAGCGACGAGCGCATGGTGCGCGATGCCGCCCGCGACTATTGCCAGGACAAGCTCGCACCGCGCGTGCTGGAGGGTTTTCGCCACGAGAAGACCGACCCGGCGATCTTTCCCGAAATGGGCGCGCTCGGCCTGCTCGGGCCCACGATCCCGGAGCAGTACGGCGGCCCGGGAATGAACTACGTCAGCTACGGACTGATTGCGCGCGAAGTCGAGCGCGTCGACTCGGGCTACCGCTCCATGATGAGCGTGCAGTCCTCCCTCGTCATGGTGCCGATCCACGAGTTCGGCAACGAGGAGACGAAGCAGAAATACCTGCCCAAGCTCGCCAGTGGCGAATGGATCGGCTGCTTCGGCCTCACGGAACCCAACCACGGCTCCGACCCCGCGTCGATGGTGACGCGGGCGAGGAAGGTTGCCGGCGGCTACAGCCTGAGCGGCTCGAAGATGTGGATCTCCAATTCGCCGATCGCCGACGTGTTCGTGGTCTGGGCCAAGGAGGACGGCGGGCACGGTCCTTCACAAATACGCGGCTTCATCCTGGACAAGGGCATGAAGGGCCTGTCGGCGCCGGCGATCCACGGCAAGGTGGGCCTGCGCGCCAGCATCACGGGCGAGATCGTGATGGACAACGTGTTCTGTCCGCAGGAGAACGCCTTCCCCGACGTGCGCGGCTTGAAGGGCCCCTTCACCTGCCTCAACAGCGCGCGCTACGGTATCGCCTGGGGCGCAATGGGGGCGGCCGAAGACTGCTTCCACCGCGCGCGGCAATACGTACTCGACCGCCAGCAGTTCGGTCGTCCACTCGCTGCCAACCAGTTGGTGCAGAAGAAACTCGCCGACATGCTGAGCGAGATCGCGCTCGGCCTGCAGGGCTGCCTGCGCCTGGGACGCATGAAGGACGACGGCAGCGCCTCGGTCGAGATCACCAGCATCCTCAAGCGCAACAACTGCGGCAAGGCCCTGGACATTGCGCGCAGCGCGCGCGACATGCTCGGCGGCAACGGCATCAGCGACGAGTTCGGCGTTGCCCGGCACATGGTCAATCTCGAGGTGGTCAACACCTACGAAGGCACCCACGACGTGCACGCACTGATCCTGGGCCGAGCGATCACGGACATTGCAGCGTTCTGAGAAGACCTCGCGGAGCGACGAATGGCAACGAAGAACGCTGTGCAGGACGCCAGCCCCGGCACGCAAGGCGCCGATGCATTGATCGAGCAGATCGCCGAGCGCGTTCGCGCCAAGCTGCCCGCCGACCAGGCCGACGAAGCAGCCGAGTTCACGCGCCAGTACTACGCGGAAGTGGCCGCTGAAGACCTGGCGGAGCGCACGCCGGCCGACCTGTATGGCGCCGCACTGTCGCACTGGCAGTTCGCGCGTGTCTTTGCCGGCGGCGCTGCCAAGCTGCGCGTCTACAACCCGCGGCTGGACGAGCATGGCTGGCAGTCCACGCACACGGTGATCGAGATCGTCAACGACGACATGCCGTTCCTGGTCGATTCGATCACCATGGAGGTCAACCGCCAGGGCTTGACGATGCACCTGATCGTGCACCCGGTGATGAAGGTCCGCCGTGATGGCCAACACCGCATCGTTGGACTAGCGCGCCAGCGCAAGGCGCCCGAGGGCCGCCTGGAGTCGCTGATCCATGTCGAGGTCGACCACCGCACCGATGCCAAGCGCCTGGCCGAATTGCACGAGGGCCTGCAACGCATCCTGGGCGACGTGCGCGCGGCCGTTGAAGACTGGAAGCCGATGCGCCAGGCCGTCATCGACACCGTCGCGCAACTGCGCCAGCACCCGCCCGCCGCGCCAACCGAAGACCTGGCCGAGGACCTAGCCTTCCTCGAGTGGCTAGCCGACGACAACTTCACCCTGCTCGGCCAGCGTGACTACGACCTGGTCGCCGTCGACGGCGAAGACACGCTGCGCGTGGCCGGCGCCGGCTTGGGCATCCTGCGCGTGAGCGCCGACACTTCGGCCGCGTCGAGCGCCTTTGCCGCCCTGCCGGCCGAGGTGCGCGCGCAGGCGCGCGTGCCGCGCGTGCTGCTGTTGACCAAGTCCAACGGCCGCGCCACCGTGCACCGGCCCGGTTACCTCGACTACATCGGTGTCAAGCGCTTCGACGACCAGGGCCATGTCATCGGCGAGCGGCGCTTTGTCGGCCTGTACACCTCGACCGCGTACCACGCCAGCCCGGCTGAGATTCCGCTGCTGCGCCACAAGGTCGCCGCGGTGATCGAGCGCGCCGGCTTCCTGCCCAACAGCCACGCCGCCAAGGCACTCGTCACAATCCTCGAGCAGTACCCGCGCGACGAGTTGTTCCAGATCGAGGTCAGCGAGCTCTTCACCACCGCGATGGGCATCCTGCGCCTGGGCGAGCGCCAGCGCACGCGGCTGTTCCTGCGTCGCGATGCCTTCGGCCGTTTCGTCTCCTGCCTGGTCTACGTCCCGCGCGAGAACTACAACACCGATCTGCGCACGCGCATGCAGGCCCTGCTCTGCGACGCTTTGCAGGGCGTGTCGTCCGAGTTCTCGGTGCGGTTTTCCGACTCGCCGATGGCGCGCGTGCTGATCGTCGTGCGCACGCGCAGCAGCGAGAGCGCGGTGCAGGTCGATGTGCGCGAACTCGAGCAACGCCTGGTGCGCATTGCGCGCAGTTGGCAGGAAGACTTGCGCGGGGTGCTGGTGGCGTCCTGCGGCGAAGAGCGCGGCAATGCCCTCTTCGAGCGCTATGCCGCTGGCTTCGCGGCGGGCTACCGCGACGACCACGACCCACGCACCGCGGTGGGCGACATCGAGTTGATGGAGTCTCTCAGCGGCCCCGACTCGCTGGCGATGAGCCTGTATGCGCCGCTCGAGGCGCCGCCCGGGCGGCTGCGCTTCAAGCTCGTGCGGGCCGGCGAACTCGCACCGTTGTCGCAGAGCCTGCCGATGCTCGAGCACATGGGCGTGCAGGTGATCGAGGAGCGGCCCTACGAAGTCAAGCGCACCGCCGACAAGGCCACGGCAGCCGTTGAGCTGTGGATCGACGACTTCGGCTTGCAGGTGCCGGGGCGCCACGAGCTCGATGTCGAAGGCCTGCGCGAGCGCTTCCACGACACCGTGTCGCGCACCTGGCATGGCGACAACGACAACGACGGTTTCAACCGCCTGGTGCTGCTGGCCGGCCTGGACTGGCGGGCGGTGAGCGTACTGCGTGCCTATGCGCGCTACATGAAGCAGACGGCGTTCACCTTCAGCCCGGCCTACATCGAACAGGCCCTGGCGATCCATCCGAAGATCACGGCCGACCTGGTGGCGCTGTTCACGGCCCGCTTCGATCCTGCACTCGCGGGCGACCGCGCCGCCGCACAGGCCAAGTTCACGGCACGCATCGCAAGCGCGCTTGACGAGGTGGCCAACCTCGACGAAGACCGCATCCTGCGTCACTACCTGGCGATGATCGAGGCCACGCTGCGCACCAACTATTTCCAGCGCCTGCCCGACGGCCGTTGCAAGCCGGTGCTGTCGTTCAAGTTCGACCCGGCCAAGGTACCGGGGCTGCCCGAGCCGCGGCCGAAGTTCGAGATCTTCGTCAACTCACCCCGGGTCGAAGGCGTGCACCTGCGCTTCGGCCATGTGGCGCGCGGCGGGCTGCGCTGGTCCGACCGGATGGAGGACTTCCGCACCGAGGTGCTGGGCCTGGTGAAGGCACAGCAGGTCAAGAACGTGGTCATCGTCCCCGTGGGCTCCAAGGGCGGCTTCGTCCTCAAGCGCGCGCCGCCTGCCGGCGACCGCGAGGCACTGATGAAGGAAGGTGTGGCCTGCTACCAGGCCTACCTGCGCGGCCTCCTGGACATCACCGACAACCTGGTCGGCGGCAAGGTCACGCCGCCGCCCGACGTGGTGCGCCACGATGGCGACGATGCCTACCTGGTGGTGGCTGCCGACAAGGGCACGGCCACCTTCTCCGACATCGCCAATGGCATTGCCGCCGAGTACGGCTTCTGGCTCGGCGATGCGTTCGCGTCGGGCGGCTCGGTCGGCTACGACCACAAGAAGATGGGCATCACGGCTCTCGGTGCGTGGGAGAGCGTCAAGCGCCACTTCCGCAGCTTCGGCCACGACACGCAGACGCAGGCGTTCACGGTGGCCGGCGTCGGCGACATGAGCGGCGACGTGTTCGGCAACGGCATGCTGCTGTCGCGCCACATCCGGCTGGTGGCGGCATTCGACCACCGCCACATCTTCATCGATCCCATGCCGGACGCGGCCTCCACGTTTGTCGAGCGCGAGCGCCTGTTCGCGCTGCCACGCTCTTCCTGGGCGGACTACGACGGGAGCAAGATCTCGGAAGGTGGCGGCATCTGGCCGCGCACGGCCAAGTCGATCACGCTTTCGGCGCAGGCGCGCAAGGCGCTGGGCATCGCCGGCGACAGCAAGCCGATGACCCCCGCCGAAGTGCTCCACGCCATCCTGCTCGCGCCGGTCGATCTGTTCTACAACGGCGGCATCGGGACCTACATCAAGTCCGAAACGGAGAGCCACGCCGAGTGCGGCGACCGCGCCAACGACGCCATCCGCGTCAACGGCAACCAACTGCGCTGCAAGGTCGTCGCCGAGGGAGGCAACCTGGGCTGCACCCAGCGCGGCCGGATCGAGTTCGCGCTCAAGGGCGGGCTGATCAACACCGACGCGATCGACAACTCGGCTGGCGTCGACTGTTCGGACCATGAGGTCAACATCAAGATCGCGCTCAACTCCGTGGTCGCCGAGGGCGAGCTCACCGTCAAGCAGCGCGACAAGCTGCTGGCCGAGATGACCGACGACGTGGCCGCGCTGTGCCTGCGCGACAACCGCTTCCAGAACCAGGTGCTGGCCGTCACGCGCTCGCGCGGCGCGGCGCTGCTCGACGAACAGGGCCGCTACATGCGTCATCTGGTGGCGCGCGGCCGGCTCAACCGCAGCCTCGAGTTCCTGCCCGACGACGACGCCATCGCGGGGCGCCGCCAGGCCGGCCATCCGCTGACGGCGCCCGAACTGGCCGTCCTGTTGGCGTACCACAAGATGGAGCTGTACGACCAGGTGCTCGCCTCGGACGTGCCCGAGGACGCCTACATTGCGACCACGCTGCAGCGCTACTTCCCCGCGCGCCTGCACCAGCAGTTTCCGGCCGCGCTCGACCGCCACCACTTGAAGCGCGAGATCATCTCCACCCACGTGGTCAACAGCATGGTCAACCGGGTCGGCCCGACCTTCGTGCACCGCCTGCATGAAGAGACCGGCGCCGCCGAGGCCGACATCGTTCGCGCCTACCTGGCCACGCGGCAGGTCTTCGGTCTGGTGCCGGTCTGGCTGGCCACCGAGGCGCTGGACAACATCGTCGCCGAGTCGACACAGAACGCCATCGTGCTGGCCACCGTGCGCCTGTTCGAGCGCGCCACCGTCTGGCTGCTGCAGCAGCGCGACGCGCTGCGCAATCTGGACGCCACGATCAAGCGCTTTGCGCCGGGCATCGAAGCCGTCGGCGCCGGCCTCGAGAACTGGCTCGCACCGCACGAGCGCGCTGCCCTGGACGCCACCACCGCACAGCTCACGGCGCAGGGCGTGCCGCAGGAACTGGCCCAGCGCGTGGCCCGCATGGAGGCGCAGGTGGCGGGGCTGGACATCGTCGAGATCGGCACCGAGTCGGGCGCCGCGATCGACACAGTGGCCGGCGTCTACTTCGGCGTCGGTGGCCGCCTGGACCTGGGCTGGATCTCGCAGCAGATTGCCGCGCTGTCGGCCGACAGCCATTGGCAGGCCCTGGCGCGGGTGGCGATGCGCAATGACATGTCGTCGCTGGCACGCGACCTCGCGCGCTCGGTGCTCAAGGGTGGCAAGGCCACGCTGCCGGGCGAACTGATCGAGCGCTGGGAGGCCCAACGAGCGACACAGATCGCACGCTGCCACCAGGTGCTGGCCGATGTGAAGCCGGCGCCGCAGGTCGAGATGGCAATGCTCTCGGTGCTGCTGCGCGAGTTGCGCTCGCTGGTCTGAATCGGCTTTGCGGCATTGCGGCTACGCCAATAGGAAGGCGTAGGCCACGCGATCACGGGCATCGCGCCGCTCCCGCTACCGGTTGAACACGTTCTGCCGAGCGGTCACTCGGACTGCGCGTCGCGCGCGACCTGTCGCCTAGACCGCCGATCGCGAGACAGCTTGAGGAACGGCGGTAGTCGACTGGCAAAGACGATGCCCGTGAGCGCGTTCTTGGATCCGATCAACCCGACCGAAAGGCGGCCGCCAAACCACCGATGCACGGTTTCGTAGCCGACGAAACGGGATAGGGCGAACGCAGCCATCGCATGACCCGCTGCGCCCAACAGAACGTAGTGCGGGCGACGACGCATCGAATCACACCGACATGACGGCTGGCGTCGGACAACCCTCAACACACTGCGCCGTGCAGCGGCCAAATGCGGCGGCGCATGGACACCGTCCGAAAGACCGTTACCATGCGCCGTTGCAGCATGCGGCCGGCGCCACCCGCGGCGTGTCGCAGACGGTCGCGCACTATGTTGCCCCTGCATCAAGCGCGGTCCTCGCCACGCAGGCTTGCAGGCTCTCGAGGAAGTGCACCATGGTTGAAGGCGGAAACGGAACCAACCCCCTTGGAACGGAGCTTGGCAACCCCAAAGGGCGGCGCAAGGAAACGTTGCTCAAGACCGGCGCCTTGCAGAAGGCGATTTTCAACAGCGCCAACTTCTCGAGCATCGCGACGGACGCGAAAGGCGTGATTCAAATCTTCAACGTCGGCGCCGAACGCATGCTGGGCTACGCAGCGGCCGACGTGGTGAACAAGATTACTCCGGCTGACATTTCAGATCCACAGGAGATCATCGCGCGTGCCGAGGCGTTGAGCGTCGAACTCGCCACGCCGATCGCGCCTGGCTTTGACGCCTTGGTGTTCAAGGCCTCGCGCGGCATCGAAGACATCTACGAGCTGACCTACATCCGCAAGGACGGCAGCCGTTTCCCCGCGGTGGTGTCGGTCACGGCGCTGCGCGACGTTCACAACACCATCATCGGCTACCTGCTGATCGGTACCGACAATACCGCGCGCAAGCATGCGGAAGCGGCGCTGC
>JANOPR010000029.1:0-5872 GCA_031421955.1 Burkholderiales bacterium | reverse complement strand
CGTGCAGGTGCATCGGGTGCGGCATGCCCAGCACCGGGTTGCTGATGCTCCAGATTTCCACCGCGCCGCGCTTCACGTCGAACGCGATCTCGTCCATGCTGAAACTGCGCCCGTTGATGAGGAAACGCATCATCTGCATCGACAGTTCGATCTTGCGCTCGCGCGCGCCTTCGGTGCGGATCGGGTTGACCTTGGACAGCGTTGCCGGCAGCGTGGCTGCGACGCGTTCGCCGGCCACGACCGACAGTTTGAGCACATTGAAGGCCGCGCCCAGTGCCAGCCGCGAAGTGCTCATGCCGGCCATCATCTGGCCCATGTCGTGATCCTTGCCGCCCATGCCGGGCATGCCCGACATGCCGTTGCCGGCGCCCTCGTTCTCCATCGGGTCGAATGCCAGGCTCTTGAGAAAGACCTCGTCTCCAGGCTGCGCCTGGCCAGCGTCGAACAGCACATCGAGGCGCTCGCCCGGCACGAGGAAAGCTTCGCTCACGGTTTGCGGCTGCTCGATCAGACCACCATCGGTGCCGATGACGATGAAGGGCAATGCCGTGTCACCCTTGACGAACGCGAGCCGGTAGATGCGGGCGTTCGATCCGTTGAGCAGGCGCAGCCGGTAGGTGCGCGGCGTGACGGCATGCACCGCGTTGGGCGTCAGGTTGGCGAGCACGATGTCGCCCAGCCAGCCCATCATGCTCTCTTGCATGTTGGGTCGGTACCGCAGCTTGCCTTGGGCGTCGAACTGCTTGTCCTGGATCACCAGCGGCAGGTCGGTCACGCCGAGCTTCAGGTCGAGTGCCTTGGCCAGGCGGCGCTGGTCGTCATCGTCGACCAGGAAGTAGCTGGCCAGGCCGTTGTAGGCCTGCTTGGCGGTCAACTCGTGGGCGTGGGTGTGGTACCAGTAGGTGCCGCCTCGGTCGCGCACCGTGAAGTCGTAGTCGTAGCGGCCACCGGGGGCGATGGCGGTGGACGGATGGCCGTCCATGACCGCCGGCACGTGCAAGCCGTGCCAGTGAATGATGGTCGGCTCGGTCAGCGCGTTGTCCAGGCTGGCCGTGAAACGCGCACCGCTTTCGATGCGCAGGATCGGGTTCTGGTAAGCCTGGCCCGCGTGCTCGGTCTGGTACAGCAGGAACGGCGATTCGCGATCGGGCAGCAGCGTGAAGCTGGCCGCAGCGGCGCGGATCTTCAGCGGTCCGACGACGTCGAGCACCCCGAACGGCCCGCTGGCCACAGGGATGAACAGCTTCTGTTGGAAATTCGCGGCGGCCACCGGATCGAACGGATAGTGGCGAAACGGCCCGCCGGCCAGGCCTTTGGAACCGCGCGCGCCGTAAACCATCCACGCAGCCGCGCCGACGCCGGCCACGGCCGCCGCACCGGCAAACGAAAACAACGCTCTCCTGTTCAACATGCGACTCTCCGATGCTGCGAAAAAAACGATGCGCTACTTTCTCTGTAGATCGTCGCGCTTCTGTAGATACTCTTCACGGCTGATCTCGCCTCGTGCGTAGGCTTCGTCGAGCAGGTCGAGGGCCGATTTCGTGACGGTGCGCGAGTCCGTGCGACCAAAAAACGACTTGAGGCCGATGAACAACGCCACGAACGGGACCAGCCAGATGACCAACATCATCAGCCAGCCACCGAACATCCATGCACCATGATCGAATCCGTACATTGCGGTCTCCTTGTCGACACCAAGCTTTCATGAGATCCGGGCCAGCCTGCAACGTTGCTGCAGTGGGCCCGTCAACGCGATCCGCTACTTCAGGATCGGGAGCCCCGCGGCGGGCCGTACCCGGTCCCTCGCATCCGCCCGCCGCAACATTTCGCGAGCCACGCTCTCGATCATGGCCCGCACGTCGCGGCTGACGATCGCGGGGCCGATGAGCGGCGGCAATGGAAAACCGGGGGCGATGTCGGCACGGTACCTGACACGCGTGGCATGGTCGTGCCGTTCGAGCGTCCACTCGCCGGTCTGGCTCGTGAGATTGCCGCCGACGGACCGGAAGCGGATTGTGCTCAGCGGCGCTTCGTCGACACGCGACACGACCTCGATCGGTATCTTGAGCAACAGGAAGCCCGACTCCCCTTTCTGCTCCAACAACAAAGGCTCTCCCGTGGCGCTGACGATGCGACTCGAACGCATGCCCGGTACGAAGCTCGCGAGATTGTCGTAGTCGGTCAACACCTGCCAGGCGACGCGCTGCTCCACCGCAACCATCAGCTCAGCTTCGACCTGGAAGGCCGTGTCTCGGCGTGCCACCTCGACGCTGACCTGCGCATGCGCAACCAGGCTGAGGCTTGCCAGGGCCAGCGCCAGTGCATGTGCGACGCCAACTGCCGTGAATCTCGCAAGCCCTGGGGTTCGGGGCGACGCGCACCGGCTACGACATCGGGCACCCCGAACGACCCGCGGGCACCCGCGAAGACGACCTCGAGCTTGAAGTTTCCGAGGGTCGCCCGATCGAAGGCGTCTTCTCTTCAACATGCAACTCCCCCATGCGTCACGATGCCGGCCGCCACGACCACGACTTCGCCCTCGGCAAAGAGCTGCCACGCCCTGTCGTCGAGCGGCACGCTGGCAATCAAGGTCACGGCCTGCATGCCCGGCACGGCCGCCGCGCCATGGGCCGGCGGGTGCTGCTCCACCGTGCTGCTGGACTGCGCCAGGCGAAACAAACCCGGCGGCTCGATCCGGCCGCTGGCGGGATGGATGCGTCGATGGCCATGGGCAAACAGGACGTCGGCATCGGCATAGAGGAAGTTCGCCGGCCCCAAGGCGCGCAGATCGGCCGCGAATTGTGTGACCACGTCCAAGCGCTGTTCGACCGAAGGCGGACTCGCGGTGTGACTCCACAAGCGGTGCAGGCGTTCCAGCAGGGCGCAGAAGGCGTGTTCGGAGTCGGTTTCGCCGATCGGCCGGTAGCGCTCGCAGGTCAGCCCGGCCGACTGCGCAATGCCCGGCAGATGGCCGTTGTGGGCGAACACATGGCTGCGCCCGGCCAGCTCGCGCACGAAGGGTTGGGTGTTGGCCAGGCACACGGTGCCCAGGGTGGCGCGGCGGATGTGCGCGACGGCCAGGGTGGTGGCCGGACCGCCGTGGCCCAGCCAACGCGCCAGATCGCTGTCGCTGGCCGCGATCGGTTCGCGAAACAGCGCCACGTCGTTGCCCTGGTAGAACGCGGCGCCCCAACCATCGCGGGTGCCGCGGGCCGGGCCGCTGTGGCTGGCCAGTGCCTCGAGCGAAACGTTCAGGTGCGCCGCGTGGCGCGTCGACATGGCGAGCAGTTCACACATGGCGCAGATGGTGCAGACGGCCGCAGCGCAACTTCAGCATCCGCATGTCGCCACTGTCCGGGCGCGAGAACAGGGCGGCATCGAAGAGCTTACCGCTGCCTGGCGAACTCGACAGCGACTGCCGCCGCGCTCGATGGCCCGTCCCATAGTTCGGCCGTGATCGGCTCGATGCGAATCATGCGCACATTCGGATCGTCGGGTCCGCCCGAGAACCAATCGTCGTCGGTCTTCCTCCAGACCTGCTTCGCCTTGGCGGTGTCGCGCGTCACGAAAGCGCGGCCGGTGATGGAGAGAAAGGCGTGATCCCCTTCATCGATGAAGACCAGCCCGACATCGTGGGCAGCAGCGATCTCGTCGTCCTTGGCACCACGACCATCGGTGACGAACCAGATGATGCCGGCGTCGCGATCGGGCCGCGCTTGCAGCGGCCGCGCGCGCAAGCCGCCGCCGAACTGCGTCGTCAGCATGCCCACGGGCGCCTTCTCGACGATGTCCCAGATGCGGGAAATGGGGTTCTGTTCTGTCAGGTCACGGGTCGGCATATTTGTACCCATTGCAATGAATTTTCCTGTAGCGACTTGCGGGTCAAGCGACCATCTTGCTGCAGGCCTCGGCGCAACGACGGCACGCCTCGGCGCAGCGCTTGCAGTGGTCCATGTCATGCGCGCCGCACTGCTCCGCGCACCAGCCGCAGACGTCCGCGCACAGCTTGCAGGTCTGCGCAACGTAAGGGCTGTTGCGGGCGATCGCATCGGCGCACAGGCGGCAGACAGCCGCGCACTCGATGCAGCAGGCCGGGCAGGCATTCTTGCTGTCCTTGCCGACCATCTGGGCAAAACAGGTGCCGCAGGCGGTGGCGCAGTCGTTGCAGGCGTCCAGGCAGTCCTTGGCGCTTTGCTCGAGGGGGTTGCTCATGGTCGGTTTCCTTGAGTTGAGACCGGGCGGGAGTGGCGCGCCCGTATCGCCTGTGCTGTCATGCAGCAAGTGTTGAATTGAAGTGGCTATCCTAAAGTTCCATCGGCAATCAATTCGTCTTTCGGGGACTGATTTTTGCCTTGGTGTCGAAATAGGCGTGAAGCTCCACTTCCGTCGGCTGCTTTCGGAACACGATCTCGTCGTCCACCACCAGGTTTGGCGAATGCCGGATGGCGAACTTGCGGACAAGATCGCCGCAGTCCTCTACAAAACAGACGCGGTATTTGATCTGCATGCAGTCGAGTTCCTGTTCCAGGTTCCTACGATGCGTGCAGACCTTCGTCGCGATGATCAATACGTCCATAACGGCATCCAACAAGACTCACTATCGCCACGAACAATTCGTCCAACCGCCGTGATGCCAGGACCATCGGCCCTGCGCCTCACCCGACGGCTCGCACGCGCCGCCGTCACGCCTGGCGACCGGCGCCCTGGTTCACCAGCGCCGTGCGCACCCGCTCGAGCTTGGCGCGAACCTCGGTCGCGACGCGGCCGACCTCGGGGTTGCTGGTCATTTCCATCACCGCCACCGGATCCATGAAGCCAACCACCAGGCGGCCGTCGGCCTCCTCGCGCACGACCACGTTGCACGGCAGCAGCAGGCCGATGTCGGGCTCGGCCGTCAGGGCGCGGTGGGCCAGCGGCGGATTGCAGGCGCCGAGGATGCGGTAGGGCCGGACGTCGAGGTTGAGCTTGGCCTTCATCGTGGCCTGCACGTCGATCTCGGTGAGGATGCCGAAGCCTTCGGCCTTGAGTGCCTCGGTCACCGCGGCAAGCGCCTTGGAGAAGTCCGGATCCTTCAGAACACAGTGAAAACCGTACTTCGAAGGCGCGGGGGCCGAAGCACCTTGCTGTGGGTGGGTCATGGCATCGCCCTCACTGCTTGGCCGGGGACGCGGGCATGCGCTGCTGCATCATGTCCATCATCGTCTGCATCATCTCCATGTGCTGCATCATCATCTTGTGACGCTGGGCCATCTCGGGCGGCATGGCCTTCGGGTCCATGCCGGACATGCCGCCCATGCCCTTCATCGCGACCATGCCGCCCTGCATGGCCTTCATATGCTCGGGCATCAGTGCCTGGCGCTCCTCGGGTGTCCTGGCGTTTCCCATCTTGGTGTGCATGTCGTGCATGGTCTTCATCTGCGCAGCCATCGCGGCCATACGTTCGGGACTGGCCATGCTGGCGGCCGGCGCGGCGCCCGTCGGCATCGCCGGGGCGGTGGTGCAGGCGATCAAGGTGCTGGCGCCGGCCAGGGCCACGGCAAGGGCAATGAATCGAGAGAGCGTCATGACAGACTCCGGGTTGGTTTGGACAAGAAGGGGGAGATGCGAGGAGGTACGCTGCACCAGCGGCATGCCGCCCAGTCGCGGCGCCCGGCCAAGCTTGTTCGAGGACGCGAGTCCGCGATTAGTTCGCTCGATACTCGGGGACGGCGAAAAAAAACTGCGTCGGCTCGGATCAAGTGCGCTGCCGGCAACGCCACGCAACGCAACGCGGCTTGCCGGGTTCGGCGCGCGACCAATGGTTCACTTGCGCCGCACGACCAACACCACAATGGCGACAACCACGGCGACCAGCAGGATCGGCATCCAGACC
>JANOPR010000028.1:0-3977 GCA_031421955.1 Burkholderiales bacterium | reverse complement strand
GCTTCGACATGGTGGCCGGCTCGGCGCGCCGATAGCCGCGCCGGGCCGCCCCAAGCGGGCGACGCCCCCTCGGGGGGCCGACGCCGCAGGCGTCCTGGGGGCGAGGCCAGCCCGCGCCGGGCCGCCCCAAGCGGGCGACGCCCCAAGGGCCACGCAGGGGCTCCTTCGGATCCCTGGGGGCCGACGCCGCAGGCGTCCTGGGGCACAAGCCTGGCGCCGCTTACGGCGCGCGCAGCGCCAGCCAGGCCAGACAGGCCAGCGGCGCGGTGTCGGCACGCAGCACGCGCGGGCCCAGTTGCGTGGTGACGAAACCGCGCAGGCGTGCCGCGTCTTCCTCGGGTGCCGTGAAACCGCCTTCGGGGCCGCTCAGCAAGGTGACGGCGCTGCCGACCCGGCCACTGGCCTGCGCCCACGGGATCGCGTCGCGCCAGCCCAGCAGCAGGCGGGGCGCCTCTGGCGCCGCGGGTGCCAGGCCGCCGAGCCAGGTCGCCAGCGCCTGCACCGGAAGAATCAACGGCAGGCGATTGCGGCCGCACTGTTCGCACGCAGCCACGGCGATCGCCTGCCAATGCGCTTGTCGCCGCTCGGCGCGCTCGCCGCCCAGGCGCAGCACGGAGCGGTCCGACACCAGGGGCACGATCGCGGCCACGCCGAGTTCGGTCGCCTTTTCGACCAGCGCGTCCATGCGGTCATTGGCTGGCATCACCAGCGCCACCGTGACCCCGACGGCGGCTTCTCTCTCGCGCGCCAGGTGCTCGTGAACCTGCGCCTGCACAACGCGGCGACCGATGCGAGTCACGCTTGCCCGCCACTCTCCGCCGCGACCGTCGAAGAGCGTGATCGCCGCGCCCGGCTGCACTCGCAACACCTGGAGATGGCGCGTGGCGTTGGCCGGCAGATCCAGCGCCTCGTCTGCGCAAAGCGGGGTCGGGACGTAGACGCGTGGCAGCATGGAGCAGGATCCGTGATCGGGGCAGGCAGGCGCTCAGAGATGGGCCAGGGTGCGACGCACGATGTCGCGCGAGAACTCGGCGGCGACTTCTTCGATGAAGCGGCCGAAGTCCAGATGCGCCGAATCGTCGGCACGGTCGGACACGGTGCGCAGCACCGCAAAGGGCCGCTGGAAGTCGGCACAGACCTGCGCCACGGCGGCGCCCTCCATCTCCACGGCCAGCGCGTCGGGCAAGGCGGCACGCAATGCGGCGCTTTCGGCCGCCGTGGCGACGAATCGATCGCCGCTGATCACGAGCCCGGCGTGGCAACGCGGCGCGTCGATGCCGAAGCTGGCCAGCGCGGAATGCGGGGCCTGCAACACCTGTTCGCAGCCGCGCGTCACGGCGGCGCACAGCGCGGGGTCGGCGGCAAAGTGCGAACGGCCGGTCAGCGGCACCTCGTAGCGCGGGAACAGCGGCGAGGCGTCCATGTCGTGCTGCAGCAGGGTCTGCGCAATCACCACGTCGCCGCGGCGCACGTCGGCGCCGAGGCCGCCGGCCACCCCGGTGAACAGCAGCGACTGCACCTCCATGCCATCGAGCAGCACGGCGGTCGTGGTCGCCGCGGCCACCTTGCCGATCCCACACAGCACCAGCAGCACCTCACGGCCGTCCAGGCGGCCGAGATGGCAAGCGCGCCCGGCGCGGCGCTAGACCCGCGCGCCCTCGAGCAGCGGCAGCAGTGCGCGCAACTCCTCGTGCATCGCACTGACGATCGCGATTCGACCCATGGTGTTCCCACGCGGCGCAGTCAGCGCCGACCCGTCGATCCTAGCCCGGCTTGGCGCGGCGTCGGCGTGGCCTACTTCGGGGCGTCGCGCAGTTCACGGCGCAGGATCTTGCCGACGGCCGTCTTTGGCAGCTCGGTGCGGAACTCGACGACACGCGGGCGCTTGTAGCCCGTCAGGTTGGCTTCGCAGTACGCCTTGACGTCCGCAACGCCGACCGTGTCGTCGTTCTTCACGATGACCACTTTCACGGCTTCGCCCGCGGTGTCATCCGGTATGCCCACCGCGGCGCATTCGAGCACCCCGGGCATCTGCGCGAGCACATCCTCGACCTCGTTGGGGTAGACGTTGAAGCCGGAGACCAGGATCATGTCCTTCTTGCGGTCGATGATCGTGAAGTAGCCGCGGTCATCGACCGTCGCAATGTCGCCGCTGCGGAAGTACCCGTCCGCGAGCATCACCCGGGCGGTTTCCTCGGGGCGCTGCCAGTAGCCTGCCATCACCTGCGGGCCGCGGATCGCGATCTCGCCCGGCTCGCCCGGGGGCACCTCGTTACCGTCGTCGTCGAGCAGGGCGACTTCGGTGCTGGGCAGCGGCATCCCGATGGTGCCGCTGAAGGCAGCGCTGTCCACGGGGTTGCACGTCACGGTCGGCGAGGTCTCGGACAGGCCGTAGCCCTCGACGATCGGGCAGCCCGTCCTGTCGAGCCAGAGCTTGGCGGTCGCGCTCTGCACCGCCATGCCGCCGCCCACGCTGATCTTCAGTGCGCGCCAGTCGACCTTGGCGAAGTCAGGATGGTTGGCCATCGCGTTGAACAGGGTGTTGACGGCGGGAAAGCTGTGGAAACGGTGTCGCGCCAGCTCCTTCAACGTGGCTGCGATGTCGCGCGGGTTGGGGATCAGGATGTTGCAGCCGCCCATGTGCAGGCCCAGCATCATGTTCGTGTTGAAACCGAAGATGTGATACAGCGGCAGGGCGCAGATGGTGGTGACCTGCTCGCCTGCGGGAATCCGCTTGAGGGCCGGCTGGAACCAGGCTTCGGACTGCAGCAGGTTGGCCACCAGATTGCGGTGCAGGAGCACCGCGCCCTTGGACACACCGGTGGTGCCGCCGGTGTACTGCAGTACGGCGACATCGTCGGGCCCGATGCGGGGTGCGGCAAAGGGCTGGCGGCGACCCAGCGCCACGGCATCGTTGAACCGCACCGCGCCCGGCAGCGAGAACGCGGGCACCACCTTCCTGACCTTGCGCAGCAGGTGGTTCACCAGCGAGCCCTTGAACAGGCCCAGCATGTCGCCCAGGGCGGCCAGCACGACGGTCTTCGTCGGCACCGCGTCGATGACCTGCTGCAGCGTGGCGGCGAAGTTCTCGGCGATGACGATGGCCTTGGCGCCGGAATCCTTCAGCTGGTGTTCGAGTTCGCGCGGCGTGTACAGCGGGTTGACGTTGACCACCACCAACCCCGCGCGCAGGATCGCCGCGACGGCGACCGGGTACTGCGGCACATTGGGCAGCATGACCGCCACGCGGTCGCCGCGCGCCAGACCCTGCGCTTGAAGCCAGCCCGCAAACGCACGCGAGATCGCGTCGATCTGGCCGAAGGTGTGGGTCCGGCCCATGAACTTGTACGCCGGCAGGCGCTGGTACTTGCGAAAACTCTCCTCGAGCAGGGCCACCAAGGTGGGATACAGATCCGCCTTCACCTGCGCCGGCACGCCGGCCGGGTAGTGCTTGAGCCAGATCTTGTCCATGCGCGCTCCGGGATCGTGCGCTCATTCTGGTGCCGCCCTGAGGCACCCTGCAACAGGGGATTCGATAGCGGCGCAATGACAAGGGCCGCCCTGCGGCGGCCCGTGTTCGAAACACTCCGGCTCAGAACTGGGCTTTGAACTGCACACCCCAGGTGCGCGGCTCGTTGATGAAGCCCGTGAGGTTGTTGAAGTCGATGCCGCCGACGATGCGCGTCTGGTTGGTGATGTTGCGACCGAAGACCGCCGCGTCGTACTTGCCGTTGCCCCAGCTGTAGCCCACGCGCACGCCGCCTTCGGCCAGCGACTTGCCGGTGAACTCGGTCGACTCGTAGAGGAAGAAGTTGACCTTGCTGCGGTAGACCCAGTCGGTGTAGGCATAGAGCTCGCCGTTGGGCATCGGATGCGAGTAGCGCGCCGTGAAGCTGACGCTGGTTCGGGGCGCCTGCGGCAGCGGGTTGCCGTCGATCAGCGCCGCGCCGCCGGCGTTCAAGGGGTCCGTGACGGTG
>JANOPR010000027.1:0-2162 GCA_031421955.1 Burkholderiales bacterium | reverse complement strand
GGCCGATCTGGTGATCACGATGCTGACCGACGCCCAAGCGCTCGACGCCGTTTACGGCGGCCCCGACGGCCTGCTGGCGCTGCCGGCGGCGGGCAAGCTCTTCGTCGACATGAGTACCGTGATGCCGGCCCAGCAGCAGGCTATAGGCACCCAGGCGGCCGCGGCCGGCGCGAGCTACCTGGAGTGCCCCGTCGGCGGCAGCGTCGGCCCGGCGCTCGAAGGCAAGCTGCTGGGCTTTGCCGGCGGCGCCGAGGCCGACCTGGCACGGGCCCGGCCGGTGCTCGAAGCGCTGTGCCGGCGTCTCGAACATGTGGGCGCGTTGGGCGCAGGCGCCACGATGAAGCTGGCGATCAACCTGCCGTTGATGGTGTACTGGCAGACACTGGGCGAGGCGCTGTCGTTGATCCAGCCGCTGGGGCTGGACCCACAGCGTGTCGTCGAGATCTTTGCCGAGACCTCGGGCGGGCCGAACATGCTCAAAGTGCGCGGCGCGATGATCGCGCAAGCACTGGCGGGCTCCGGCGCCGTGCCGGTGTCGGTCAGCGTGGCCACGATGCGCAAGGACCTGCAGGCCATGCTCGACCAGGCGGCGCTGCAGCAGTCCAAGCTGCCGCTGACGGCGCTGGCCTTGCAGTGTTTCGAGCGCGCCGCCGCCAGCGGGCTCGATGGCGCCGACTGCACGCAGTTGCCGGTCTGGTGGCTGGCCGAAGGCGGCAAGCACTGAAACGCGCTGACGCGCGCGCAGCGCCGGCCAGCCGCAGCCGGCGTGGCGCTGCGGGTTACTCGAGCTTCATCTCGCGGATGACGGCGCGGAACTGATCCATCTGCCGGCGCAGGATCGCGTCCTGCTCGGCCGACGACGAACCTACGGGGTCGGCGCCGAGTTCTATCAGGCGCTTGGCGACGTCGGGATGGCGCACCGCGGCAGCCACTTCACGCTGCAGGCGCTCGATGATGTCCTTGGGCGTCTTGGCCGGCGCAAACACGCCGTTCCAGCCCTCGAGCTCGAGGGCGGGGTAGCCCAGTTCACGCACCGTGGGCACGTCGGGCAGGCCGGCGATGCGCTTGGTGGCGGTGGTGGCCAGCGCACGCAGCGTGCCGGCGCGTATCTCGGCCAGCGACGAGGACAGCTGATCGCCGCCGACCTGGATATGCCCGGCCAGCAAATCCTGCTTCAGGGGTGCGGCGCCTTTGAAGGGCACATGCTCGAGCTCGATCTTGGCCTCGCGCTTGTAGGTCTCGCCCAGCACGTGCATCGCCGAGCCCGGCCCGGTCGAGCCGTAGTTGTAGCGCAGGGCCTTGTTGTTGCGCAGCAGCGTGGCGAGTTCGCGCAAATCCTTGGCCGGTACGCTGGGGTTCGAAGTCAGAACGAAGGGCACGTAGACGGCGATCGAGACCCCGGCAAAGTCGGTCTCGACATTGAAAGGCGATCGGTTCGCCAGTGCCTGCGCCACCGAAGACAGGGGGAAGGTGATGTTGTGCATCAACAGCGTGTAGCCGTCGGGCGCAGACTTGGCCACGGCATCGGCGCCAATGGCGCCGCCGGCGCCGCCCTTGTTTTCGATCAGCACCGGCTGGCCCATGGCTTCGCTCATGCGTTGCCCCACCATGCGGGCGACGATGTCCGTCGTCCCGCCGGCCGGGAACGGCACGACGATCTTGATCGGCTTGTTGGGATAGGCCTGCGCCTGCGCAGGCCGCCAAGGCGAGATCAGTGCGAATGCCGCGACTGCAATGGCAGCCGTGGCGTGGAAGAAGCGCTTGCCTGCCGACATGTAGGTCTCCTTGTCTTGCGAACCCTGTTTACCCGCCCGGTGCGGCGGCGCTTCAGGTCAATGGCCGCCACCGCACATCGGCGGCGATCATAGCGACGCGCCGTCGACCTGCGCCATGGGTACAGACCAGATGTTCGCGCGCCTGACTTCGAAGGTGCGGGCGCCGACGACGCCGGCTCGGTTCAGCGATCCGCCTGTTCCCACCCTGAAACACGGGCTTTCCAATGACCGTTGAAAATCCGCAGATGAGCCATGAACGCCCCCCCACGCCACCACAGCCAGATCACGACCTGCTCGAGCGACTGCGCGCCACCACGCTGCTGCTAGAAAAAATTGCCGGGGATGCCAGCGTCGTCGACGCGTTGTCGCCGCTTGACCGCGAGCGCC
>JANOPR010000026.1:0-4875 GCA_031421955.1 Burkholderiales bacterium | reverse complement strand
AGGATCGGCCAGAAGCTCCACAGGCGCGCAATCAGGTACACGTCGCTGCCTGGCGGCGGTGCGACCACCGGAATTTTCTCGGCGGTCTCGGTGCGCACGGTGTACTTGTCGACCATGGCCTGGGTCTTGGCCGAGAACTTCTCCGGCGTGGTGCGGTAGGTTTCGGTCGAAAGGTTCTGCTTGCCCCAGACATGCCAGCCGACCATCATGCCGAACATCACCAGGCACCAGATCAACGCAATGACGATCCAGGTGCCCTCGACGCGGTCGATCGGGTGCCGGTACCAGAGGCGTTCGGCGGGGGGGAGGATGGCGCTCATCGCGGCTCCCTACTTTGCGGTTGGCAGCGTGAGGATGTCGTACACCCCCCACACCGTGTAAAGGATCATCGGCACCATCACGCCGATGAACAGCAGCAGGAACGGGTTGTCCATCAACTGCTGCATCCAGGGAATCGGGGCGGTGTCGTCGTCATGCGCAATGGGGCTCATGGCATCTCCTGCTCGTGGAATGTCTGGAACGATTCTGTTGCGCCGGCCGCGGCCTGAACTTGATCTAGGACAACCCTGAAATCGATCGAGCGACGGCCTGGCATCGCCTTGCGCCTAGCATCCACGCCTCGATGACATCCGCCGACCCGCGCTTGCGAACGTTCAACCGCCTGGCGCTCGCCTGCCTGGTGTTGCTGCTGGCTGTCACGTGCCTCAGCGCGTACCTGCGTCACAGCGCCGCCGGGATCGGCTGCACGCCATGGCCTGCGTGCTACGGCCAGGGCGAGCGCGCGGCGTTGCCTGGCGCGCTGGCGGTGGCCGGGCAGGCGCTGACCGTCGCTCGCATGGCCCACCGCGTCACGGCGACGCTGGCCTTGCTGCTGATCATCGCGATGGTGGTCTTGAGCCTGAGCGCCCGGCCGCGCCACCTTCAGAAAGGCCGGCTGTCGCTGGCCCTGCTGTTGTTGGCCTTGTCGCTGTCGCTGCTCGGGGTCTTCACGCCCGGCTCGCGTCTGCCGGCCGTGGCGATGGGCAACCTGCTCGGCGGTTTTGTGATGCTCGCCCTGGCCGCGCGCCTCGTCGCGCTGCCGCGCGCACGCGGGCTCGGCTGGCCTGCGGCTGCTGTCGCGCTGCTGTTGCTGGCGCACATTGCCGGCGGCGCCCTGGTCAGTGCGTCGCAGGCCGGCTTGGCTTGCGGTGACATTCGAGAGTGCCTGGCCCAGGCGCGTGCGGCAGGCTGGGACTGGCAGCAGCTGAACCCCTGGCGCGAAGCGGGCTTCGCCGTGGGCACGCCCCACGCTGAAGGGGCCCTGGCGCAGGCATTGCACCGGTTGGGCAGCCTGATCGTGGCGCCGGCCCTGGCCGGGCTGGGCTGGCTGGCGATCCGGCGTGGCCGCCGCGCTGAAGGGGTGCTGCTGCTGGCGTTGGTCGCGTCTCAGGTCGCGTTGGGTCTCGTGGTGGGCAGTACCGGGCTGCCGCTCGTGCCCGTGCTGCTGCACAACCTGGGCACGGCCGTGATGCTGGCGCTGGCGCTGCGCCTGGTGTGACGCAGATCAATCGATCGGGTGCAGCGACTTCGACAATCGAGCCTGCCCGTCACGACGCACAGAACCCGCTGTGGAGACCCGCACTTTCAACCTGCCCGGCTACCTGTCGGTGCTGCCGCTGTTCCAGGAGATGAACGCGACCGAGTTGCAGCGGCTGGCCCAGGGCTGCTCGCTGAGGCGGCTGTCGCGCGGCGACATGGTGTTCCGTTGCGGTGAACCCTGCGAGGCATTTCACGTCACCGTGACCGGGCAGGTGAAGCTGTTTGCGCTGTCGCCGGCGGGGCAGGAGAAGGTGATCGAGATTGTGGGCCCAGGCCACAGTTTTGCCGAAGCGCTGATGTTCACCGACAGGCCGTACTTCATCGATGCGCAGGCCTTGACCGATACCTTGCTGCTCACAGTGGGCAAGCGCGCCGTGATCGACGAGATCGAGCGCGACTCGCGCTTTGCGCTGCGCATGCTGGCCGGCATCTCCCGCCGGCTGCATGGCCTGGTGCGGGATGTACAGGCCTACGCCCTGCACACGGGCATGCAACGCGTGATCGGCTATCTGCTGCGCGACCAGCAGGCAGAGGATTGCGTCAGCGGTGACGTCCTCACCGTCTCGCTGCCGGTCAGCAAGGCGACGATCGCCTCGCGCCTGTCGCTGACACCGGAGTACTTCTCGCGCGTGCTGCATGAACTCGAAGCCACCGGAATGATCGAGGTCGACAAACGCGACATCCACATCCTGGACGCGCAGCGCCTGGCCAGCTACCAGTCCGCGTGATGTGGCGGCCGGCGCTGCCGCGCCGGCTCAGTGCAGTTTGCCGGCTCTGCCGCCACCGGCCTTGGCGTCGAGGCTGCCCAGCAGGTCCTTGCCGCTGAGCCCGGCAAACAGCGCCGCCGCACGCACCTTGATTTCCAGCAGTTCGGTGGCGCTGACAGAGTACTTTCCGGTCACTTGGTCGACATCGATGCGGAACTCGACGTCCTTGCCGTTGTGCGACAGCATCCCGCTGGTGAACTCGTAGTCGCTGTTGTCCCAGGGCAGGCCGCGCTCGGCGACTTCATAGTCCTGGTATTCGATGTGACCGATCTCGCCGCTGGCCAGGTCGAGCATGCCGGTCGAGGCGACGATGACCTCGGTCTGTTCATCGGTAATCGAAATCTTCACCTTCAAGTCCACGGCACGCCCCCGACGGTCGAAACGGGGGATTTTTGCACGCGCACGTTGACAGACGATTCGTCATGGTTGCCCGCCGCTATCCCCCAGACTCGGCGCTGGGGCGTGCAATCTGGTTGCCGACGTTGTACGCCGCAGCGGGCGGCCGCAGCGACAGCCGCTTGACCTGCTTGAGCGTGGCGGCGTCGTAAACGACCAGCGCATCGTCTGCTCGACTCCGACTGACCCACGCGTGGCGCCCGTCGCGGCTGAGGGCGATGTCCACGACACGCTCTGCACCGTCCGCGACCCCCGTGAGGGTCTCCAACGTTTGCCTGTCGATCAGCGCCAACGCGCCGCGACCGTCGCGGCCCGTCATCGCATCACTCCAGGCGTAGGGGGTGCCTGCGTGGCTGCGCACGAACGAGCTCGGCCCCGGCATGGGAATCGATTTCACCGGCGCCCAGGTGCGCAGATCGACCACGTCCACCGCAGCGCGCGCCCGGTTGGGCACGGCCAGCAGCATCGCGCCATTGCGCGTGAATGCGGCTGCGCCATCCAACTGCGGCGCGCCGGCCAGCGGCAGACTGGCGATGCGGCGACGAACGTCGAGGTTGACCAGGTGCAGCACGGCGCTGCCGTCCTTGGCCCGAGCGATGCCGGCTACCTGCGTCGTCTCCGGGTCGAAGGCGAGGCTTCCCAGCGGCTCGGCGAGGGCGGTGCGCCGGGGGTTGAGGAAGCCGCGTGTGGGCAGGCCCTCGCCCATGCGGTAGTCGTGCACCAGGCCGTCGTAGAAGTCCTCGGCCTTCGGGTCGTACGAGATCTCCCAGATCTCTGCGATGTCTCGCAGCGCGACGATGAAGCTCTGGCGCGCAGCACCATCGAGCACCGCCGAGGCGAGCGAGCGGGTCTGGCCGTCGCGCGAGGCCAGCTCCCAGGTCTTGACCAGATTGAGCGCCGCGTCGAACAACGCCAGCCGCGGCGGCTGTTGAATGGCGGCCATCAGCCATTGGCCGTCACGGCTGATGGCGAGCTGGCTCAGGCCCGGGCCGGCGCGCACTTCAGCGGCCAGGCTCAGGTTCCACAAGTCGTAGCGCGCGATCCAGCCGTCCTGCGAGCGAAAGTAGCCGAAACGTCCGTCGGGTGAAAACCGCGGCGCACCATGGAGGGCTTCGCGGTTGCGAAAGACGTGAATCGTTTCGAAGCGCTCGCCGTCGACGAGCGATACACCGGAGTCGCCGGCATCGACGACGACGAACAGGTTCAGCGGATCCGCACGCCAGCGCGGCCTGTGCGGCAGCGTCTGGGCGCTTGCAAGCTCGATGTGCGACGCGCGGATGTCGGCTTCGGCCCAGGGCGGTGGGGTGGCGACGGCCGCGCCGCGCTCGGTCGGCTGCGCCGCGGCGATGTCCAGCAACGACCCGAACAGCAGGACGAGCGGCAGCAGCCAACGTCGCACCCGGGCCGACATCGCGGCCGTTGCGCCACCGAACTCGTGCGGCGGCCTCACGGCGTGACGTCGATCTGCCCCTTCATCTCGGGATGCGGGCCGCAGCTGTACGGGTAGCTGCCCGGCTTGTCGAAGGTGCGCTGCCACGCCTCGTCAGCGAACATGCGTTCGCTTTCGAAGCCGCCCGGCCCGGTGAACAGGATCGAGTGCGTGGTGCGCTTTTCGCGGTTGACCCACTTGACCGTGGTGCCGACCTTGACCGTCAACTGTGCCGGCGCGTACTTGTAGTCCTTGATCTGGACTTCGACCGGCTCGGCTGCCGCGGCAGTGCGGGCCAGGGGCCACAGTGCCGCGCCCGCGAGCAGCGTGCTCGCGGTTCGGCGGTTCAGGCTGCGCTGCCGCACCTCGACCTCATTGTTTGGCGGCGCTGATGTCGGCCTTGGCGTCGATGCCCAGCGTGTAGCCCAACGAGACATGGTGGAAGCGCCCGGCGGCATGGTCGTCATGGATCGCGAAGCCGAAGTTGTAGGTCTTGCCGGCTGCCATCGCGATGTCGCCGTCGCTGCTGGCGCCGGCCAGCTTGCGGGTGAAGACGACGACCCATTCGTCGCCCTTCTTCTCGCCCTTGGCTTCGATGAGACCCTTGCCGCCTTCCATGACCCGCTTGTCGGTGACGTGGCCGTCGAACTTGGCGCCCTTGCTGGTCCACTGCATCAGGTCGTAGAACTTGGCCGCAGCCAAGCC
>JANOPR010000025.1:0-11514 GCA_031421955.1 Burkholderiales bacterium | reverse complement strand
TGATCGACCAGGGCCTTCAACTGCGCTGCGCCGAAATCGAGCAATGGCCTGCCGTTGACGAAGAATCCCGGTGTCTTGTCGACTTTCAGGGTTCGCATGTCAGCGAGATCCTGCCTCAGTATCTGAGCGATCTCGGGGCTGTTGGCCGCTGACCTGGCTTTCGCCATGTCCAGCCCAATGTCCGCGATCAACTCCCAGATCAGTTCGGGATTCGGGTTGTCGTGGGCGGCCCACTGGGGCTGGGTGGCCAATGTCTTTTCGAGCGCTTCCCAATACTTGCCCTGTTGCCGGGCCGCTTCCAGAATCTTGACTGCCGTGTCTGAGCCCTTGTGCAGGGGGGCGTAGCGCACGACCAGCCTGACCTGGCTGAAGCTTGAATTGACGATGCCCTTGACGATCGGATGGAAGGCTCGGCATGTCTCGCACGACGGGTCGAAGAACTCCACGATCGTGACCCTGGCGGCGGGGCTACCGTAGATCGGCGAGTGCGCCCTGACCAGTGCTTCACTGTTTTGTTGCGGGGCCAGGGTAGCCTGCTGCTGGCCGCGGTCCCGGAAGATCGCGGCGCCGGCGACGAAGGCCAGCACGACGACCGCTGCCGTCGCAATGACGACCCATTTCTTGTTCATGCGCTCATCCTCTTTCTTGCCAACCACAACAAAGCCAGAATTCCCGTGAACGCAAACAGCGACAGCAGGGGGATCGGCACGAAGCCCGCCACCTGAACGTCGGCGTCCGCGCAAGACGATCCCTTGCCGCATGGCGTGAGTCCTTCGGACACGATGCCCCAGAAGACCAGACAGTGGTAGAGCGCAATGCCCCACCCGGCCCACGCAAGAGGCAAGGCATAGCGAATCACGCGGCCATCGGCATCGAGCAAACCCACCCCGAGGATCAGCACCAGCGGAAACATGGCAATGCGCTGGTACCAGCACAACACGCAGGGCGTCATGCCCATCACCTCGCCCAGAAAGAGCGCGCCCGCCGTGGCCAGCAAGGCGATCAGCCAGGCTCCGAAGAGTGGCGGAGAAAGTGGTGGGCTTGTCATTTCGGCCGGCATCGATGCCAAGGGCCTCATTTTCTCAGCAGCCGCAAGCCGTTGCCCACCACCAGCAGGCTGGCCCCCATGTCGGCGAACACCGCCATCCACATCGACGCATTGCCGAATACCGCGAGTACCAGAAACACGGTCTTGATGCCCAGGGCCAGCGTGATGTTCTGCCACAGCACGGCGTGCGTGGACCGCGACAGGCGCACCGTCTGGGCGATGCGGCGCAGGTCGTCGTTCATCACCACCACGTCGGCGGCTTCCATCGCGGTGTCGGTGCCGGCCGCGCCCATTGCCACGCCGATGTCGGCCTGGGCCAGCGCCGGCGCGTCGTTGATGCCGTCGCCGGCCATGGCCGTCATGCCGTGCCGGGCCTGCAACGCCTTGATGGCTTCGAGCTTGTCCTGCGGCAGCAGGTTGCCGCGTGCCTCGTCGATGCCGGCCTCGTGCGCGATGGCGCTGGCTGTGGCCTGGTTGTCGCCGGTCAGCATCACCGGGGTGATGCCCAGCGCCTTCAGCTCGGCCACGGCCTGGCGCGACGAGGGCTTGATGGTGTCGGCGACGGCGAACAAGGCGATCGGGCCGGCGTCGCATGCCAGCACGCTGACCGTTCGGCCGGCTTCTTCGTGCGTGCGCAACGTGGCCTCGAGCGCGGGCGAGCACTGTCCGCGTTCTTCGATCAGGCGGTGGTTGCCCAGCACGTAGACCGTGCCGCCGATGTCGGCCTGGATGCCGCGCCCGGCAATCACCTTGAAGTCCTTCGCTTGCACGCTGTTGAGGCGCAGGCCGGCCGCGATGGCGCGCGACACCGGGTGCTCAGAGTGGCCCGCCAGCACCGCGGCCATGTGTTCGGCCATGGCTGCGTCGGTGCCCGCATCGAGTACCTTCCACTCGACCAGTTTGGGCTTGCCCTCGGTGATCGTGCCGGTCTTGTCCAGGGCGATCGCCTTGAGCTTGCGCGCGCCTTCGAGATAGATGCCGCCCTTGATCAGGATGCCGCGCCGGGCCGCCGCCGCCAGGCCGCTGACGATCGTGACCGGCGTCGAGATCACGAGCGCGCAGGGGCAGGCGATGACCAGCAGCACGAGCGCCTTGTAGACGGCCTGCAGCCCCGTCCAGCCGAGCAGCCACGGCCCGAGCAAGGCCACGGCCACGGCGATGACGAAGACGGCCGGTGTGTAGACCGCAGCGAAGCGTTCGACGAAACCCTGCATCGGCGCGCGCGTCCCCTGCGCCTGCTCGACTGCATGGATGATGCGCGCCAGCGTCGAGTTCGACGCCAGGGCCGTGACGCGGAACTCAAAGGTGCCGGTCTCGTTGATCGTGCCCGCGAACACCGCATCGCCCACGGCCTTGTCCACCGGGATGCTCTCGCCGGTGACGGGGGCCTGGTTGATGCTCGAGCTGCCCGCGGTGAGCGCGCCGTCCATCGGCACGCGCTCGCCGGGACGCACACGCACCGTCGCCTCGAGAGCGACCGCGGCCACCGGCAGCGTCGCCCAACTGCCGTCCGGCTGACGCACCGCGGCCTCTTCGGGTGCCATCTCGAGCAGACCCTTGACGGCGTTGCGCGCCCGATCGACCGCCTTGGCTTCGATCGCCTCGGCGATCGCGTACAGCACCATCACCATGGCCGCCTCGGGCCATTGGCCGATGACGAAGGCGCCGGTCACGGCCACCGTCATCAGCGCGTTGATGTTCAGCCGGCCATGGCGCAGCGAGACCAGGCCTTTCTTGTACACGTCGAACCCGCAAGCCCAGATCGCCGCCGCCGCCACGGCCACTCCGACGCCTTGCCAGACCCGTGTGTCCGGCGCGAAGTAGCCCACCGCCTCTGCGGCAATGGCCAGCGCCAGCGCCAGGCCCAGGCGCATGAGGTTATCGCCGTCGTGATCGTGGTCGTGATCGTGATCGTGATCGTGGACTGTCGGCGTCAGGTCGGACGCGCAGCAGGCGTCGTCGACAAGTGCCGCGGCCGGCGTTTCGGGTGTGCTTCGCGTTCGGTTCACGGCGGTCGCCTCTGGCGGGTGAGCCCGCATTGGAAACCCTGAAGCAGGTGTAGAGTCAAGCGACCCGCTGAAAGGAAAGTCCCCATGCGCATTGGCGCCCTTGCCAAAGTCACGCGTACTGCGATCGAGACGATCCGCTTCTACGAGCGCGCAGGCCTGCTGCCCGCCGCCGCGCGGGCCGACAACAACTATCGCCTGTACACCGACGCGCATGCCGAGCGGCTGGCCTTCATTCGCCATTGCCGCAACCTGGACATGACGCTCGACGAGATTCGCTCGCTGTTGCGATTCAAGGAGGCGCCATCGGAAGATTGCGGCGAGGTCAATGCGCTGCTCGACGAGCACATCGGCCATGTCGCGCAACGCATCCGCGAGTTGCGCACGCTCAAGGATCAACTCGAACTGCTGCGTGCGCGATGCCGCACACCACAGGCGACCAACGCATGTGGCATCCTCACCGGACTCGACAATGCCGCCGTCACCGACGCCAAGCGGGCTCCACACCGGCACATCCGCGGGGCGCATTGAGCCCGAGGCGTGAGGTCACGCCGCCCATTGAGCGTCGAGCCGCACGATCGTTCTTCATGCGCTTGACATCGCTCGCCTGGCTGCCTGAATTGAACGTGATGTTGTTCGCGTTTTTACTGAACTATCCGTGGGAGTTGATTCAGGCGCCGCTGTTCGATGGCATGGCCGGCGGGCCGCATTGGGAGGCGGTGCGGGCATGCACCCAGGCGGCGCTGGGCGACGCCGTCATCATGCTCGTCGCCTACTGGGGCGTCGCCGTGCACAGACGCAACCGTGCGTGGATCGTCGCGCCGCGCTGGCGCGATCTGTTGCTGCTGTCTTCTATCGGTGTGGGCATCACGGTCGTGATCGAACTGCTGGCCCTGAACGGCGGGTGGGTGACACGCTGGACCTATTCCGCGCTGATGCCAGTCATCCCCGGCTTGGGCGTCGGGCTGATCCCGGTGCTGCAATGGATCGTCTTGCCGCCGCTTGCGGCCGCGCTCGTGGGAAGGCAGCTGCGCGGGCGGCACGACACGCCGTCCTGATGCGTTGCCTCGGCAGCCGCGACTTGTCGTTGACGGCCATGCTCGAACCGAAACCGAGCAACTGTCTCAACCCGCGCAGCAGGAGAGTTGAGACACATCCTTGGTGAAGGTCTGCGCCGCGAGCCTGAGCCCCTCGACCATCGTCAGGTACGGGAACAGCTGGTCGGCGAGCTCGTGCACGGTCATGCGCGCTCGAATCGCGATGGCTGCGGTCTGAATGAATTCCCCTGCCTCAGGCGCCACTGCCTGCACGCCGAGCAGCCGGCCGCTGCCGGCTTCGGCCACGAGCTTGATGAAGCCCCGCGTGTCGAAATTCACCAGCGCACGCGGCACGTTGTCCAGTGCCAGAGTGCGGCTGTCGGTGGCCAGACCGAGGCCGGTGGCTTGCGCCTCGCTCAGGCCGACGGTGGCCACCTGCGGATCGGTGAAAACGACCGCGGGCATGGCCGACAAGTCGAGCGTCGCCGCGCCGCCCATCATGTTGATTGCGGCACGCGTGCCTGCCGTGGCGGCGACGTAGACGAACTGTGGCTGGTCAGTGCAATCCCCGGCCGCGTAGATGTTCGCGGCATTGGTGCGCATGCCGGCATCCACGACGATGCGACCCTGTGTGCCGACGCGCACGCCGGCAGCGCCCAGGTGCAGATCCGCCGTGTTGGGATTGCGGCCCGTGGCGATCAGCAAGCGATCGGCATGCACGCTGCGTGGCCCCGTGGTCAGCCTGAACTCGCCCGCTGCGTGCACCACGCGGCTGGCCTGCGCGTGCGTCTGCACGTCGATGCTTTCGGCGCGGAACGCATCGGCCAGCGCCTCACCGATGGCGGGATCCTCGCTCGACAACAACCCATGGCGTGACAGGAGCGTCACCCGGCTGCCCAGACGGGCAAAGGCCTGGGCCAACTCGACGGCGACCACAGACGAGCCGATCACGGCCAAGCGAGTGGGAATCGCGTCGCTCGCCAACGCTTCGGTCGAAGTCCAGTACGGCGTGTCGGCAAGTCCGTCGATCACAGGAATCGCCGCGCTGGCGCCGGTGGCGACCAGGCAGCGGTCGAAGGCCACTGTCTGTTGACCGCCTGCCGCAAGGTCGACCCGCAGCTGGCTGGCGCTCTCGAATCGGGCATGGCCGCGAAGCACCGTGATCGCGGGTGTCTCTCGCAGGATGCGCTCGTACTTGACCTCGCGCAGTTCGTCGACACGCGCCTGCTGCTGTGCCAGCAGCCATGCCCGGTCGATCACGGGCGCGGCCGAGGTGATCCCGCCGTCAAAGGGGCTGCGCCGGCGCAGGTGGGCGACATGGGCAGCGCGGATGAAGATCTTGGACGGCACGCAACCGACGTTGACGCAGGTACCGCCGATCACGCCGCGTTCGATCAAGGTCACGGCGGCGCCCTCTTGCGCGGCCTTGAGCGCCGCGGCCATCGCCGCACCGCCGCTACCGATGATCGCCACGCGCAGGGCAGCATCGGCCGACGCGGCAACGCGAGGCGCGTCGATCACGTCGAGATCGGATGACGCACGCTCGCTGGCGAGCCGCGCCTGGCCCGACGTCTCGCAACAGATCATCGGCTACTTGGCCAGCGTGGACGGGTAGCCCGCGTTGGCGGTCGCCTTGGTCAGCGCGACGACGTTGGTCTTGCTGTCGTCGAAGGTGACTTTGGCCAGGCGTTTGTCGAAGTCGACTTCGGCCTTGCTGACGCCGTCGACCTTGGTCAGCGCCTTCTTCACCGTGATCGGACAGACCGGGCAGTCCATCGTCGGCACCGACAAGGTCACGGTGCGCACGGCAGCCCAGGTCGGCGCGGTCATGGCCGCGGCGCATGCCATGCCGATCAAAAGCTTTTGCATGGCGAACTCCTCTTCAGTAGAACCAGGGTGCGATCCAGGGGAAGGTCAAACCCACAAGGACCAGGGCCGCAACGGCCCAGAACAACGACTTGTCGCCCACCCGTACCGGCACGATGGCACAGACTTCGCCAGCCTTGCACTCTGCGGCGGGCCGGAAGATGCGCCGACCGGCGAAGAACAGCGCCAGCAGGGCCAGCGCGATGAACACAGGCCGGTACGGCTCGAGCGCCGTCAGGTTTGCGATCCACGCGCCACCGATGCCCAGTGACAGCAGCACCAGCGGGCCCAGGCAACAGGCCGACGCCAGGATGGCGGCCAAGCCGCCGGCTGCGAGGGCCCCGTGCCCGTTGCGTGTTTCTTCCATCGGTCGGAGCTGGGTCATCTCATTCATGCGATTAAGCCTAGACTGCGCCGGGCCGCCCCAAGCGGGCGACGCCCCCTCGGGGGGCAGACGCCGCAGGCGTCTTGGGGGCAAACTAGGGCCGTACTTTGGTACGGAGTCAAGCGGCATGAACGATCACCCTGAGACCCTCACGATCGGCGCCGTCGCCGCCTCGGCAGCGGTTGGCGTAGAAACGATCCGCTTCTACCAGCGCAAGGGGCTGCTGGACGAGCCCGAGCGCCCCCAGGGCGGCATTCGCCGTTACGGTCGGCACGACGTGGAACGCGTGCGCTTCGTCAAATCAGCGCAGCGGCTGGGCTTCAGCCTGGATGAAGTGGCCGGGCTTCTGGTGCTGGAGGACGGCAGCCACTGCGATGACGCGCGTGTGCTCGCCCAAGGCAAGCTCGCCGACGTGCGCGCCCGGTTGGCCGATCTGCGGCGCATCGCGCGCGCGTTGAAGACGATGATCGAAAGCTGCAGCAAACACCGCGGCAACATCTGCTGCCCAATGATCGCGGCGCTGCAGTCGCGCTCCAAAAGCTAGTCGCGACGGCGCGTCGCCGCGTGCGCTCAGACCGCCGTCAATACCAGGCGATATTCGAGAGTTCCAACCCGACGGAATTGCCGCCAGACTGCGGCTCGACGAACACGCTGCCACCATGCATGGATGCAATCGCCCTGACGATGGCCAGGCCCAGGCCGTGACTCTCTCCGACACGGGCGCGTACCTCATCGGCACGATAGAAACGGTCAAACATCCGCGCGGCGACCTGCGGCGCAATGGGCACGCCTGGATTGAAAACTGAGACACGAACGCGACCACGCGTCGACTCCAGCCTGACGACGATGCGCTGCCCCGGGCTCGTGTGCTTGATCGCGTTGGACAGCAAATTTGCGAGCGCCCGCCTGATCAACGCAGGATTGCAGAGTGCACTGCCTGAGCCTTCGCGCACGGCGTCGACCTGCGCTTCTGCCAGAACTGGTTCGTAATACTCGATCATCTTGTCGGCCTCAGCCGCGAGGTCGGCATGCTCCAGGCCCTGCGCTCGGTCACCCTGGTCTGCACGTGCGAGAAAGAGCATGTCGTTGACCAGATCCCTGAGCTGCTCCAGGTCTTCGAGATTCGACGCCAGCGTTTCGCGCAGTTCTGCTGGCGGCGCGTCATTGGACAGGACGAGTTGGGTGCCACTGATCAACGTCGCCAAGGGCGTGCGCAATTCGTGCGCGACATCCGCATTGAAGGCCTCCATCTGTCGGTAGGCGCCTTCGAGCCGGTCCAGTACGGTGTTGAACGTGGAGACCAAGCCCTGCAGCTCCTCGTCGACGTCCTTGTTCGACAGGCGCAGCGACAACGCATTCGGCCTGATTTTGGTGGCCTCCACTGACAATCGTTTGATTGGCGCCAGGTCGTACCAGGTGGCCACGGCGCTGAGCCCGATCGTCAATAGCACGCCGACGAGGCAGACAACGACCACGATATTTCGATAGGTCAGCAGCAACTTGTCTCGCGGGCGACTGTCGATCGCGACGCGAACCTTGAAGGGAGGCAAGGGCGCCGTGTCGGACAGGGTGGCATCGATCGCATCCATCGTCACGCCGTCCGCGCCCAAGATTCGCAAGTGCCCGGGGGCTCCCAAGCGTTCAATCACCGTTGCGGGCAGCCCACCGTAGTCAACAGTGCCATCGGACGATTGCACCCAGACACGCAACTCCTTGCGGCCGATCAGCATGTCATCCAACCGGTGCAACAAGGTTGCCATGTCGCGCGTTGGTCGCGCTTCTTCGATATGGTGCTGAACGAGATCGATCTTGCCGCGCAGCTCGGCATGGCCTGCCTGCGCGAATTCCCTGGACAGGGCGTGGTGCAGCAGGATGCCAGCGGCGGCGAAAACGAACAAGGCAATGCCGCTAAACGCGACTGTCAGCCGCAGCGAAATCGATCGGGGCAACCACCTCACCGCGTGCCTGCCGCGGCTGGATCACGCCGCTCGAGGACGTAGCCCATGCCGCGCACCGTGTGCAGCAGTTTTTCCGGAAAAGGGTCGTCGAGCTTGGAGCGCAATCGTCGTACCGCAACCTCGATCACATTGGTGTCGCTATCGAAGTTAACGTCCCACACCTGCTCGGCCAATACCGTTCGCGACAGCACTTCGCCGTGCCGGCTGAGCAGCAGCGCCAGCAGGGAGAACTCCTTGGCCGTGAGGTCGAGCCGCTGTCCGGCGCGGTGCGCCTTGCGCCGCGCCAAATCCAACTCGAGATCACCGAGTTGCAGTAGGGTGGCGGTCGGCTGCGCCTTGCCGCCGCCTCGCCGCAGCAACGCTTGGACGCGGGCCAGCAGCTCCGAAAACGAGAATGGCTTGACCAAATAGTCGTCCGCGCCCTCGCGCAAACCGCGCACGCGGTCTTCGACTTTGTCGCGTGCCGTGAGCATGAGCACCGGCATGTGTTTCGTCTTGCGCAGCGCGGACAAGACGGCGAATCCATCCAGGCCCGGCAGCATGACGTCCAGCACGACGAGGTCGTACTCACCCTCCACAGCAAGATGGCGCCCGTCGATGCCGTTCCGGGCCACATCGACGACGTAGCCGCTCTGGCCCAAACCCTTCTTCAGGTACCCCGCCAGCTTGGGGTCGTCTTCGATGACTAGGATGCGCATCCGGTGCGATCTCCAATTCACATGCCCGCAGCGTCAGGCTGACATGACCAATTCGTAATGCAACCGTCAGCGCCCGGCGCGGTCGAGCTTCCTATCGTGCTCCACATGAAACGGTCATCGTTTCATCGCCGTGAAGAACACGGTGCCAGGCGATTCTCAGCGAAGGGACACGATTATGTCGATGCACAGGCCGACCTTGTGGGGACAGTGGCAACGCACGCGTACCTGGAGCGGGCTTGGTGCTCTTGCACCGAGCAACCCCGTCCATCGGCATGGCGGGGTTTCGGCGGATGGCAACTGCGCCGGGGCTGGCGACAAGCAGCGCCGAACGATGGTTACGCATGCCTACACATGACCAATCTGTAATGAAGCGGCCAGCATTGCGTCGGGGACGACGGGCTAAGGTGCGCAAGACGCTGTGCCGGCCAGTCGATGCCGATGAAGCACAAGCCGGTGCGCGACACCGAAATCACGGTTAGAAAACCCGCCAGTCACTGCACACACGAAGTGGCAGGCTCCCTCCGATCACAAAGGACTTCCCATGCATTTCAGCAAACGTACGATGGCCAGCGCAGTTCTGGCGAGCCTGCTCGCCGTCACGGGCGTCGCGCACGCCCATGGCGAGAAGGCACACGCCAAGCCAGCCGGCCCGGTCAAGATGGAACAGAAGGACTGGGGCATCGCCGGCAATGCAAAGGCTGCCGTGCGCACGATCGAGATCAAGATGACCGATCAAATGCGCTTCACGCCCGATCGCATCGAAGTGCGCCAAGGCGAAACCATTCGACTCGTTCACGTCAATGCGGGCAAGGTCATGCATGAATTCGTGCTCGGCACGAAGCAAGTACTCGACGAGCACGCCGCCCTGATGAAGAGGTTCCCTGGCATGGAGCACGACGAGCCCTACATGGCCCACGTCGGTCCGAGCAAGACCGGCGAGATTGTCTGGACTTTCAATCGCGCCGGCGAGTTTGACTTCGCGTGCCTGCTCCCCGGCCACTACGAAGCAGGCATGGTGGGCAAGATCACAGTCGTTGACTCTTTGGTCGCCAGCAAGTGACGGTCTTGCGGATCGTCGGCGAGGCGCTGTGGGAATCCACCGCCCACGACGGCATGGCTACCGTATCAACCAACGCTCCACCCGATAGGAATAACCCATGAAGAAGCACATCCTCGCATTGTTGGCCACGACTGCACTGGCCATGCCGGCACTCGCGCAACAGGCCGCGGCCCCGGCCGACATGGCCGACGGCGTTGTCCGCAAGGTCGACAAGGAAACCAAAAAGGTCACGATCAAGCACGATGAGATCAAGAACCTCCAGATGCCACCCATGACGATGGTGTTCCAGGTCAAGGACGCGACCCTGCTCGACAAGGTCCAGGTGGGCGACAAAGTGCGCTTCAAGGCCGAAATGTCCGGCAGTGCCATGGTGGTGACGGACATCAGCGCGGTGAAGTGACGCGGCCCGTTGGCCAAGGCACCGATCGCGAGGCGATCTCCACCCGGGCGTCGAGCTGGCGGGCATCCTTGCGCGCGCGCATGACCTCCATGAGCGTGTGCTCCACGAGCCAGGCGAGCTTGTAGCAAACAACCAGGCGGCGCATGATCGAGTGCGGCGACGTTGCTCTTGGACTGGGTCAGGAGGTGCATGGCCAGGAGCCGGCACGACAGGCCCAGCTTGGTGGCCTCGAAGTTCGTGCCGCTGGTGACGCTGCACTGGTGACGGCAGGTTTTGCACTGGAAGTACAGCCGACCTTCGCGGCAAAACGAACTGCCGGGACCGCAGCCGCACGCCAGGCAGGCAAAATCCGCGGGCCAGCGCGATTCGATCGGGCCACCTTGCGCTTGTCATTGCGGCCGGATCGCCAGGGGGAGTCCGCTGAGGTTCGTCGCTAATCGAGCGGATCGCAGTTCGATCTGGCCAGGCGCGCGTTCAAGAACGTGCCCGCACTGACCAACCTGACGGTGCCGCCGTATCGGCTTCCGATTCGACGCTGGGCGTCGATCCGACGGCCTGATCCTTCAACCTCTTGGAGAACCCATCATGGCAACACTCAGTTTCGACGTCAGTGGCATGACCTGCGGCGGCTGCACCGGCAGTGTGCAACGGGCGCTCAGCAGAATCGGCGGTGTCAGCCATGCCGAAGTCACGCTGCGCCCAGGCGCAGCCACGGTGGTGGTCGATCCGGCCAGCGTGACGTCCGCCCAGATCGAAGCGGCGATCACCCAGCTCGGCTATCCGGCCAAGGCACGCCCACCGAGAACGACGTAGGCGCCCCGGCATGAGCGATCCGTTGCGCACTGGCGGTCTGACGTCGCGGCCCGAGACACTGGTGGACGGTCAAGCGGCCCGCCCTGCTGCGCTGCCCGGCCCTTGGGGTACGGCAGCGCACCGAGGCGCTGACCAAGCCTCGCGCCTGATGAAGCAGGTGTTCCGCAGCTTCGACGGCAGTCTCGCGCTGCGCTTGTGGAACGGCACCACATGAGGCTTAGAGAGGCGGACCCGCAAGCCTCC